>JAHFBD010000146.1 GCA_023250175.1 Candidatus Melainabacteria bacterium | reverse complement strand
CAATGCTTCTTTCACCGGCAAATCCAATGCACAAGCACCGGTTGCTTCAGTATTTGCACGAGTAGTATCAAAGTGACTATTTGCAATAATACTCTTTCCTTCTCCACCAATAACAGCAAAAAGTATTCTCTCTGAGGCTCTCCCTTGGTGTGTGGGAATTATTTCTTTATAACCAGTAAGATCTCTGACCGCTTTTTCAAGAGTATAAAAACTTCTTGCACCAGCATAAGATTCATCTCCACGCATTATCCCAGCCCATTGCTCAGACGACATAGCACTGGTACCAGAATCCGTTAAGAAATCAATTAATACTTTGCTTGCACGTACTTTAAAAAGATTATAGTGAGCTTCTTCTAGGACTTTTTCTCGTTCTTCTCTTGTAGTAAAACCTAAAGGTTCAACAGTTTTAATCTTAAATGGTTCAATAATTGTCTTCCATTCCCAGTACATATAATTATTTGTTTCTACCTACCGCCGTTTTTTTTGCTGTGCTCCCAAAACCGGCTTTCCAGAGTGCTTCCAATCTGTCATTTATAATACATTACGATTTTACCGAATAAATCGGATAAAATCTTACCTTATAAGTTATTTACTTAGAAATATTACACTAGCTAGGTAGTAACAATTATTCTACAGTGGCTAGTAGCCAATTATCAAAACTTTGTAACTTGTATAACTAATCCTTGTTTTGATCTAAAAAAAAGAGAATTGTATAACCATGCAAAACCACTAAAGAAAAATAAGACACAAAACGAGTAATCAATTATTTCAACTGTGTTCATTTTATTTCCGGTTCTATAACTTCAAGTATCCTAGCTATGATTCTTAAACCTATAGTAGCACTACCGATTGATAACAGCAGATAAATTATACAAGCAAAACCTTGATATTCTTTTAAAGACATTAGAGGATCTAAAAGAACTCTATTATACTCAAACTAAGATTAGTAAAGGGTTAGCCCGGGAAAGTAGTTTTGCTTTTATCGTTGTTTACTCGAAAAATCAACTTGAAGTTAAAAAAAATAGGGTGGGGGTATAACTCTGTTAAAACACCTATTATAAGGGCAACTCAAAGGGGAATAACTATGAGTATAAACAATCAAAACAAAGTAACAAGTGCTGGTAAAACAACTCAAAACTCACAAAACTCTCAAAGCATTAATCCCGACGATTTATTAAAAGGAAGTGTTGTTAATGGGAAAAGCCAGACAGGAGCTGTTTCTACAACAAACAGTACTGCTCCTATAAAAGGTACTATTCCTACAAAAGAAGAAATTTTAGCTAAGCTTAAAAAGTTTCAAGAACTCGCAAATAAACTATCTGATCCAAAGATTGACTCAAAAACAGTAGCTAATATAGTTACTCAAATGCAAGGATTAAATATTAGCAATGATCTTGAAAAAATAATGAAAGATCCACCATCAAATACCGTGTTACGAGAAATTTCAACTGCACTTAGACAGGCTGCCGCAACTGTACCCCCTAATCTAGCTAATCCAGATCCTAACCTAGTAAGATTCATGTATCATGCCACTCGCGAACGTGAAGCTTTGCTGGCTTGGGACAACAAAATTAACCAAACCATAGACTACAAACAGGATCACTATACTCCTCCTTTCCATTTCAATCAATTGTTGTAAAACTCTCCCCTCTTTTTTAAATTTATATCATCTAGGAAATTATCTCTGTGTGATTAAGATGAGTGCCTACGATTTTCTAAGAATTATAGGACTGGCAAAAGTATATAAATAACGTTCTTTTACAAAATTAAAAACAAACTTCGAAAGGTTAAGGACCATCATCTAGGTTAAGAGAATGTAGTTACTACCTGGCTATGATGTCTAAAAGAACAAATGAGCTTTTTGTATGATTTATTCACCAAAAAGCGACATGAGAGAAGAGCGAGTTGAGCATTAGTGCGAAACGGTAAGTAGAAACAAAATATATTAAAAAAAATTTAACAATTAACCTTGATTGTTAAGAAAGCTATTTGCCAGTATCAAAGTACTCCATTATGAATACAGTTCATATAAATCTGGCTTCAAATATTCCTGAAACTAAAAGAAGACAAACAGTTGATTTTGAATCAGATACTCAAACTACTCATGCTCCTTCTAATGATTTTCTTACACTAACTCAAATCGTATGTCCAACACAAGGGGCTCATATACAATGTTTAATTTTCAGAGAAACAAATGAGCAAACCAATGGAGCAGATAATCAAACTGAATTAGTCAGCCCTTACAATGCTATCCGCTCAGGCATTCCTAGTCATGTTCGTTCTAAGAATGAGCTCAGTAACAATGATCTTTCTTTTATAACAGATAAACAACTCTTAATATATAAACAGAAATATATACAAAAAATTATTAGTTCTTTTGAGGGAAGAGAAGATTTAGCGCTTATGGTTTTAAGACGGATGACCCAATTCGGCAATATTAAAAGTCTTGAACATTTAAACAATAAGCTTACAGAAATGTTAGGTGAAAACTATGTGGTTTACACAGATAAAGGACCTGCTTTAGCAACAAATTTGATGTATTTATTTAGAAAAAGTGCTCTTACTCAAGAACCACAAGTTGTCCATCTGAAAAATTTAGATCACATCTTTTCTCCAGATAAAAACCCAGACAAAACATCCAGAAGACCGGCATTATTAGTGGATGAATACATCCTTGAAAGATTAAAATCAAATCCACAACTTGTACAAAAGTTGCAGAATGCTGGAGCAATGCTTATTATTCCTGAGAGTTTTGACACTGGTGTAAGTTTTTGTAATCAAGCAATTAGTATTCAAAAAAGGCTTACTCGTTTAGTAAACAAGGTTGAACAAATTCAGACAAAGACTGGTTTAAACCTAGATGACTGTATAGATAAAGCATTGAATAGAAGAATTCGCAAAGACTTAGCTGAGCTTGGTTTTAATAGTGATCAAATACAAACATTAAGAATTGTAGAAGATAATACTAGTACAACAGTTAAAGATATAACTAACCAATTAAATCCAATTAGAGTTAGTGGAAGACAATTAGGAGCTGCTCTTAGAGATGCATTGCCAGGGAAACAAGGATTTTTAAGACGCTATGCAAGAGAGTTAATTGCTCAAAATGCACAGATGTACAGCCCAAGAAGAATTTCTCTTATTATGAGAAAACAACATCAACAAATCTTAGACATTGCAGACGAAAGAGGAATACCACATGAAAAGATTCTATACTATATTCCTGAACCTACTGCAAGTTATGGATTATATACAATGATTTACAGAGCAACAAATCATATACCATCAACACAAATTGTAACCAGTGTAAGTGGTGCAAATGGAATCAGAGAAGTCAGAGGAGGAAATAGAATGATTGTCATTCTTGATGACATATCATCAAGTGGAACTCAACCAAACACTATCTATCAAGCTTTAAAGGGAGCAAAGCTTCGCGATAATATTGGATTTTTTCCATTAATAGCCTCAACCGGTTCTTCAAAAACTGCAGTAGCAAGGTTCCAGGCATTAAAAAAACAAGATTCAAATTTACATTTTTTACCACATGATACAGTTACAAAATTTACCGAGTCTCCATATTTTCATTCATTGAGTCCAAAACAAAGAGAAAGGTTTTTACTGCTTACGCAAGATGATGGTTTTATCTTAAATAATTATGGGGGTAATGGGTTGTGTACATTATTTCCACAAATGTCCCCAACTAGTAACAATGCATTTTGGAATGCTATAATAGCTCCTCTATTCCTCCCCTCACCAAACTCTGTAAGCATCGGTAGGGATTCATTAAAATGGCAACCAATACAGAGCAAGGAGAATTAAATGACTTTATGGAAGAATAATGGAATAGGAAACAAACCAACATTTATAGGTAATATGCAACTGCCTGATAAAACTAATAATATAATCCCTGTTCAATTAAAAGCATTGATCAAATGTCTTCAAGGCTTACAAAACAGCGAAAACATTACTGACATATTTAAAAACGTAGCAAATAAAACAGAAGGTTTTAAAGCCTTAAATGATTTAGTTTACTATTATAAAAATTTTATCTTTTGCAAGATGCTAAGAAACCGTTCTGATCTTGTTGCTAAGAATCTACAATTTGTAAATAATCTTGGCATAGCTTCTGCACCAATACTTATAGATCATATAAAAGTTGATGATATAGCAGGAGTAGTTATAACTTCTTTCCAAGACTGCAAAGAGCAATTACCAATTCCTTACTCTGAATATGAAGCAACTATTGGACCTGTAGACAATGAATCAAAAAAACAATTTCTCGAAGACACGAACATACTATTGAAAAATAAGAAACTCCATCCGTTTGCTTTAGAAGGTCCCTCGCATTGGCTAGTTAGTCCTGAATCAAAAAAGATCATTCTAGAAAGCTGGAGCCTTTTACAAGACCTTAGTAATCTTGACAAAGAAAAAACTTTATTAAAGATAAAGGAAAACTTATCTATAAATTAAACAAAAAATAAATAAATGATTAATTTCTTAAGTTAAGAACCAAGCAACCCATTAATAAACCTGATTAAATAAATTTAATTTGATAATTTAACACTAGAAGTGTAATCTTAAAAAGAGGATTAATAATGAAGGCAGAACTTATAACTAGCACAATAAACAGGTTTTATAATTTAAAACTGCCTCTTATTCCTGAAAAAGATATTCAGACTGATTGGGTTACGATAAAAAAACAATTAGGTTTTTTTGGACATTCAAAGAGTAAAAGAGTAAAAGAATTTAATGAGCAATTTGGAGAAGAAAATTGGAGAATAGCATGGCAGGTAAGAGATAAACATGTACCCTTTAAAGATGCAATTCAATTATATGAAAATGGGTACAGAATATACTTTAAACTTCACCCCGATATATTAGAAGCATTGGTAAAAACTGCTTCAGAAGTATATGACAACTCTCTAAGCAATATATATTCTGGCACCAGGTATGAAAATCAGGAAAACAATTCAAATCATTTTCAGGATATTTCTATCAGAAAAATTATTGAACAAATAGGACTTCAATTTCTGGGTAAAGATTTAGTTAAACTCAGACCATATTCAAGACATCTAATTGGAAGACAATTAAGTCCTGGAACAGTACCTTTTCATAAGCCAGAATTAATATCAAAGCCACATCTTAAAGGGTGGTGGAAAGCAAACAGTATTGAGGATTTTTATCAAAGCAATAAAGTGTTACAGGTAAGGCTTCCTGAACACCTTTCCTAGATCTTCTTTTTGTTGTTACAAACCTACATTCAGATCCTTAATATTTACAATCAAAATATCCCTCACTTAAAAGAGTATTTAAAAAACCGATCATCTACTTTCATTAGTGGAAAAGTGTTTGGTAGATTTTCTTTTTTTACTTCTACAAAATTATTTTTTTCATAAAACCTATGTGCAGCTTTATATTTGCTTATCGTTCCAAGGTAAATTTCTTTAGCATTTTTTTCTTTTAACCATAAAAGAAGTTTATCCAGCAAAACCTGAGCAACACCTTTTTCTTTACCTCGATAGTCAGAAGCTACAAACATTTTCCTCAACACATAAATATCATTAGAGATATCTAAAGCTGCAATAGTACCAATGACAGTATCATTATCCAATGCAATCAGAAAATTACCACCGGGCTTAATATAAAAACTATTGATATCTAATAAATCGGGTTGGTCACTTAAAGTAATTTCAACAAAAAATTCATTTCTTTGAATATGTAAAATTAAGTCTGCAATTTGATTCGTATATTTAGGATCAAATTGGATAATTACCAATGACTTCAACATATCTCCACTAATGTTAAATGACTAAAGACACAAAGCTAAATTCTTTTATCTTAGATTAATAATTGGATATACAGACTCACTTAGTTTAGAAACATACAATTCGAAATTCATTAAGAATGTAACTTAATCACATCAAGTATAGAGTAAAAATCCATCACTAAAAACAATAGGCTCAGATTTAGCAGGTTTAGGTTCT
>JAHFBD010000145.1 GCA_023250175.1 Candidatus Melainabacteria bacterium | reverse complement strand
AGATTATTCATAATCTTACTTCTGCTCAAGGTTTTTTTTGTTAGAGTTATGTCTCCGATGTTATCCTCTATAAGTAATATATCTATTGGTGTAATTGGTTCCATTGTACCCCTTTATATTTTTATTTACTGAAGTGATTTTGGTATTGAGAAATAAAAAGTAGCCCCTTTGCCCTCTTCTGATTCTACCCATATTTTCCCTTGATGATTTTCTACAATTTTTTTACATAGAGCTAATCCTATTCCTGTGCCGGAATATTTATCTCTGGCATGTAATCGCTGAAATATCTGGAAAATCCTCTCGGCATGTTTAGGATCAATTCCAATCCCATTATCTTTAATGGAAAATAACCAATTATCTCCTTGTGTTTCTGCTTTGATATGAATTTTAGGAGGAACTTCACCCCTGTATTTTATTGCATTACCAATCAAATTTTGAAACAGTTGAGTTATCCTAAGCTCATTGCCATTAATTGTAGGAAGGGGATCTTCTTTTACTACAGTAGCACTGCTTTCCTGTATGGCTCCTCTAAGGTTTGTTATTGCATGATTAAAAATCTCATTGCAATCAATTGGCTTAATTCCTTGGTCAAGGCGCCCCACACGGGAATACTCTAATAAATCACTTATTAAATTTTGCATTCTTTTTGCCCCATCAACAGCAAAATTAATATAAGAGTTGGCTTCTGCATCCAATTTATCTTTATACTCTTCTGCCAACAATTGATTAAAGCTAGCTATCATCCGTAAAGGTTCTTGTAAATCATGTGATGCAACATATGCAAATTGTTCTAATTCCTGATTGGAGCGAGCTAGGTCTTTAGTGCGCTCTTCAACTGTTTGTTCTAGTTCTACTTTTGAATGTTTTAGCTTGTTTATTACTGCTGCGATTACAATCGTTCCTAATAAACCAACAATTAAAAATAAGATAAATGTAATTTGTCTCATTTTTATTATCAGATTTAATGAAACATCTACAGGTACAATTTCTTCAAGGACAGTTTCTAACTCATTATTGCTTGAAGTTATTCCTGTGGCATACCTTAGCACCTCTCGATTTTTATACCTTTCAAATTTAAAGTAAACTTCATTAGGGTTCTTTTTTAAGTGGCTAAGAGCAATGTTTTCAAAGTCATCCCTTGGATTTTTATTGAAAACTCTAAGCTCAGATTTACTTCCTTGTTTTTTGCTTTCTTTGCTTAATTCAAGAATGAACTTAGAAGGTGATGGAATAGCACCTTCTGTGTCTTTGTAATTTTGTGTCACTTTCACATCAAATGGAATAACTCTTTTCACAACATCATTTGTATAAAGTGTCCCAAGCTCTCTTAAAACAATTGAACGTGTTTCAACCTCTTGTAAAATAGTTGCTCGCATAAGTTCATGGGACATATGGCCCCAATAAATTAAAATCCAAAGCAAAAAAATAGAAAATATTTGAAATAAAAGTAAAATCGTATGCTTGTAAAGCAAAAGATTAAATGCATCCCAGATTTTGCTAAATAAATTACTCTTCATTATTTTTACCGATAATATTTCATACCCCGTTAAGTTACTTTTTACCAGAATATTTTTAACTTAAAACTAAACCGTAACAATTCCAATACCTAATTTATTATCTTCATGAAAAATCCCATCGATGTGATAAAAATCAATAAAAAATACAAAATTTATTTGTAAAACTGCTTATCTTAAAATATGTAAATAAATTCGTCAATATCTAGAACAATTAAACTAAGTTTCAGGGGATTTTTAAAATTCTTATTTAATTCTTAGCATTTATCCCTGCCCCCTTACCTATGAATGCTTCTTAGTGTTAGAGTATTATCCAGTGTTTTAGTGTTTTTGTTTAGGGATTGAAAGGATATTAAAAAATGAATAAAGCAGAATTAGTTGAAGCAGTTGCAAGTAAAGCAAATATTACTAAAAAGCAAGCTGAAGAATGTTTAGATCTGGCAATTAATACAATAATAAAATCAGTTACTAAGGGTGAAAAAGTTGCATTAGTTGGTTTTGGTACTTTTCAAAGACGTGAACGTAAAGCTAGGAAAGGTCGAAATCCAAAAACAGGTGTTGAGCTAAATATTCCAGCAAAAAAAGTTCCTGCCTTTTCTGCTGGTAAACAATTTAAACAATCGGTTAATAAGAAATAACTTTAGTAATGACAGCAAAGCAAAATATTGCATTAGTTGGTTGTGGTAGCTGGGGTAAAAACCTGGCCAGGAATCTGTTTAATATAGGTGTTTTACATACAGTCTGTGATGCTGATCCTAAAATTCTGGATGTGGTAAAAAAAACTTATAAAGTTAATATTTGTGTTAACTATGCAGATTTAATTTCAGACCCAAATATAAAAGCAGTTATTATTGCTACTCCAACACATACTCATTATTCGCTTGCACGATTAGCACTGCTTGCTGGTAAGCATGTTTATGTTGAAAAGCCACTAGCAAGGGGATATTTACAAGCCCAAGAACTAAATCATTTAGCAAGTGTTAAAGGACTTACTTTAATGGTAGGACATCTGCTTGTTTATCATCCTGCAGTAAATTGTTTGCGACAAATGATTTTTAGAGGTGAGCTGGGTGAAATCCGGTTTTTAAACAGTGATCGTAGAAATTTTAATCAACAAGCAAGAAGAGATAATAATGTTATTTGGGATTTAGCACCACATGACATTTCAATGATGAGTTATATTTTAGGACTTGAGCCAGCAGGTATTATAAATGCCTGCGGTTGGTCTACAAACAATGATAGTGTAATTGATGTAGCACATCTGGACTTAAATTTTCCTGGGGATATACCAGCTCACATTCACAATAGCTGGATTGATCCCCAAAAACAGGTTTTATTAACGGTAAATGGAAGTAAAAAAACAGCAGTATTAAATGATACAAGAACAGAAAACAAGCTTGAACTGTATTCAATTAACGATGATGGTAGTGTTACTGTTGAGCCATTGACTTATAGTCTGGATGAGCCTTTGCGTTTAGAATGTGAACACTTTGTACACTGTATAGAATCCGGTGAAGCACCTCGTTCTGATGGTGCAAGCGGATATCAAGTGGTGAAAATTCTTGAAGAAGCTGAACAAAAAATGCACATAAACAGTAGAGAACTTGCTCTAAGATTTGTTTAAGGTTGTATTGTGAAAATAAACAATATTTTTTTAAAATTTATATTTTTGGGTGTATTGTCAATCATAGCTATTTTTTATCTTGTCCCATTAAAAAATCTTTCTAAAGAGTTTAGTGATTTTGCTACCCCGGATGAACTAATCTTAAAAACACAAGTATTTGCTATGCCTTGGCAAAAACTAAATGGTCCATTTGGTGGACAAGGATACACAATTCGATTTAGTCCTGATAACTCAAATAAAATTATTGTCACTGACTCATTTGCAGGTATTCATGTATCAAGCGATCGTGGTCTCACCTGGACTGAAAGCAATCAAGGTATTGATGCACGATTTGGAAAGTCTGGAGATGCCGTCCCTGTCTTTGTTACTACAATTGATCCCAATAACCCATTAAGAGTATGGTGTGGGGTAAAAAATTTAATGGGTGTCTTTTTATCAACAGATGGTGGTATGACATGGCAGCATAAAGATAATGGTTTGCCCAGCGGAAATGAAGTTGAAATTAGAGGGCTTGCAGTAAAGCCAGGTGACTCAAATACAATATTTGCCGCAGGTGACTTAGAAGAAATTGGCCCATTGATGGGGCAATTTCAAAGAACACAAGGCATAGTATATAGAACTACGGATGGTGGTGAAAACTGGACCCCGATTTTAATGGGAGGGAATTTATTTAAAGATATAATTATTGATCCGAACAATGCAAATACTGTTTATGTAGCTAGTGGTTTTTTTGACAGACAACAATTAGAAAAACTAGAAGGTATTTATAAAAGTACTGATAGTGGTAATAGCTGGACTCAGATTAATGCAGGAATTAGAAATCTTTATGTACCCACATTAAAATTTGATCCAACAAATCCAAATATAATTTGGGGTACCACTGGAATGATAAACCAATTCGGTACTGATTCAGAAAATGAAGATGGTTCAATCATTGTGAGTAGGGATGGTGGTATGACATGGGCTGAAGCAAAGAGAGGAAGAAATAATGGACAAACTCAAATTTATTCTGCATTAGGAATTAGCCCAACAAATACAAACATTATTTATTCAAGCGGCTTTGGGCTTTTTACAAAATCTACAGATGGTGGCATGACATGGACTGAAACTGGTTTTGGACCATTGGGCTCAAATGCAGGCCATCCTATAGATATTGTAGTGGATCCAAATGACGAAAACACAGTATTTATAGATAGCTATATAGGCGGTGTATTTAAATCAGCTGATGGTGGTAAAACGTGGACCTCCAACACATTTGGGTATTCTGGGGCTGAGTCTATGGGTGTAGCCATTAGTCCTAATAATCAAACGATTTTTGCTACTTCACGCTCGGGAGTATTTTTAAGCCAGGATAAAGGAGTAAACTGGCTACCAGTAGGACTTGGAGATATCGGTCAGGATGAACTCTGGGCAATTGCACCACATCCTACGGACAATAATAAAATTCTTCTTGGAGATGGTAATAATTCAAAAAGCTCTATTTTCCTGAGTAGTGATGGAGGTATGTCATGGAAATCTGTTTTTATGGTTCATGATTTTTTCCCTGTTGCAGCAGCTACTGATTTAACCGGAACAGTTGTTTTTACTGATATAAAATGGGCACAATCAAATCCAAATATTGCATATGCTTCTTGTGTAAAGCAATCTCTCTCACATGATTTTGTAGATTCTATTGGGTGGGGGATATTTAAATCTATAGATGGCGGTATGACATGGATAAATAAACAAAATGGTATCCCTGGGTTTAAAAACACATGGTCAATTGAGATAGATCCAAACAATGAAAATATAATTTATGCAGCGACTAATGATGCTGGTCTTATAAAAAGCATAGATGGTGGAGAAAACTGGACTCAAATTAGTAATGGTTTACAAGGAGTAAAGTCTTTTCATTCTGTTTCAATATGTCCTGCTAACACTCAGGTTGTTTTAGCAGGTTCTGAAGACGGTAGAATTTTCAGATCAGCTGATGGTGGTAATACCTGGATATCTGCTCTCAATGATGTAAGACCACAGGATAATATAACCTCAATTGTTTTTAATCCTGTTAATGCCCCACAGGTTTTTGCAAGTGGGAATGTAACAGGGTGTTATGTTTCTAATGATGCAGGAAATACTTGGCAGCAATTTAATGATGGCTTATCGATACGAGAGATTGAAGAACTTACAATTACTCCTGATGGTTCAGCTGTTTATGTAGCAACTAATGGAGGAGGAGTTTTTAGATTACCTATAACAGGAAATAGTTTGACACTATCAAGAACGCAGACAGAAACCCCAAGTAATGCTGGAATTGATGCCGTAAATAATGCAGGTTTTTCTATAGCTGATATTAATTCAAACAACTCTTCTGGGGCACCTGTTTTTAATAGTACATCATCAAGTGGTTCTGCAACATCCAGCTCTGGAAGTGTTTCTAGTAGTATGTCGAATGAGTTTTCTTTAACTGCTTCGGGACCTATTTTAAGTGGATTAAAACTTTTTAAAAATAAAACATCTAAGAGTTCTTTAATTATATCTAAAGGTGATCTTGTACAAAATAAAAAAATAAAAGTTACTCTAAGTACAATACTCCCAAAGCAAGCAATTCGAATATCACCCGCAATTTTTGTGCTTGATAAAAACAATGTACAAACTGTAAACATTACAGTCCCAGCATTCAAAAAACTAAGTAAAATAAAAAAGATACAGGAATTATTTCCAGATGAACTGCCGGTAAGTATAAAGCTTACAATTGTCCAAACTATAGACGATAAGTCAATCTCAAAAGATATTGAAATACCATTAATAATCACCGAATTATAAAGTCAATTTTCTTTCAATTAATAAATCTTCTTTTAATTCAACTTGTTTTATTTTT
>JAHFBD010000144.1 GCA_023250175.1 Candidatus Melainabacteria bacterium | reverse complement strand
ATATTACTGAACATAAGAAAAATGCCATTGGCAACCCTGATAAAAGACGGGTAGCGCATAAACCATAAACAACACAATATGCAAAGATCAGAATTGCACAAGTTACCTGATTATTAATTAAGCTATTCATAACTATCCTCTTTGATAGATATACCTTGAACTAACAGAATCAATCCCTCGTCTCTACTAGTATTTTATGAATATATTTTCACTATCTTTAAAATTTTATCTGTGTTAGCCCTATTTCATTCTTTCTATTTTCCAAGAGTAACAGGGATAACCAACTACTTACCAGCTTTAACTACCTCAAGATTAAAATAACCCCTGGTTTCTTTAATTCAAACACATTCTATAAATTAAGGTAGCCAACCCTCTTCAACTTATTGTCAACTCTCCAGAATCAATTACTTATTATTAGTTACAGCAAGAAGTTTTGAGCCTGCATAAACAGCATTGTTGCCCAGCTTCTCTTCAATCCTTAATAGTTGATTGTATTTAGCTACTCTATCTGTTCTTGCTGGTGCACCTGTTTTAATTTGCCCAGCACTTGTTGCTACAGCTAAGTCACTTATAAAAGTATCTTCAGTTTCACCACTTCTATGACTAATTACACATTTATAATTGTTTTCTTTTGCAAGCTTAATTGCATCAAGAGTTTCAGTCAATGTACCAATCTGGTTTAACTTGATTAGTATTGCATTAGCACTCTTTTCCTTAATGCCTCTCTCTAACCTTTTTATATTCGTCACAAATAAATCATCACCAACAATCTGAGCTTTAGTTCCTAATACACTTGTTAGTTTTTTCCACCCGTCCCAATCCTCTTCACTCAAAGGATCTTCAATTGAGAAAATCGGGTACTCTTTTACCCACTTCGAATAGAAGTCAACCATTTGCTCAGACGTTAATATTTTTCCTTCTTTAGCTAAGACATATCTCCCCTCTTTATAAAGCTCTGTTGAAGCAGCATCAATAGTTAAATAAAAATCATGTCCTGGTTTATATCCAGTTTTTTCTATTGCATTAAGAATAATTTCAATTGCTTCATTATTAGCTTTAAGTGAAGGTGCAAAACCTCCCTCATCACCAATTGAAGTACTCAATCCTTTTGTATGTAGAATGGATTTTAAGCAATGATAGACCTCAACACACCATCTCAATCCTTCACTAAAAGATTTTGAACCTATTGGCATAATCATAAATTCTTGTAAATCAACAGAGTCTAAAGCATGTTTACCGCCATTTAAAATATTCATCATTGGAACTGGGAGAAGAACTGAAGATTGTGCACCAAAAATTGAGGATTGCAAAAATTCAAACAATTGCTTGTGCATAGCATTTGATGCTGCACGGGTAAAAGCTAAACTAACTCCAAGAATTGCATTGGCACCTAATTTACTTTTATTATCCGTTCCATCCAAATCAATTAAAATCTTATCCAGCTCTTTTTGTCCATTTTCTATATCTAATACAATTTCTTTACCACGTAATTTATTTGCAATGGTTTCATTTATATTTTGGACCGCCGTTAAAACACCTTTTCCAAGATATCTTTGTTTATCTCCATCTCGTAATTCAACAGCTTCAAACGCTCCAGTACTAGCACCAGATGGCACAGAAGCTCTTCCAATGAAACAATTAGAAAGCTCCACCTCTACCTCCACAGTAGGGTTTCCACGTGAATCTAAGATTTCTCTTGCATATATATTTTCAATTTTTGATTTTTGCATATAAATTTACCCTTTTACCCTTACTTATAAATTAAACGCTCTATCTCCGGCATCTCCTAATCCAGGCACAATATATCCTTTATTATTTAATTCAGGATCTATACCGGCAACATAAAAATGTACAGGATGAAATTTCTTTTCGAGGGCTTTTTTTGTTTCACTTGCAATTAATGCACTAATAACATATATTTTTACCGAACCTAAAATTATTATTCTTTGTAAGACTTCACTTATTGTTCCACCTGTAGCAAGCATGGGTTCTAATATAAAAAACGTAGCTCTCTTAGTAATTTTTTTTGGTAGTTTATCAAGATACCAATGTGGTTGTAAAGTAAACTCATTTCTATACAAGCCTACATGTGCTACTTTAGCCTCTGGAACTAGATTTTTTATCCCTGCAAGCATTCCTAAACCAGCTCGTAATATTGGAATAAGATAAATATGTTTTTGATCTATAAAATTTGCCTGAGTTCTTTTTAACGGTGTTTTTATATCTTTTCTTGTAACTAATGTTTTTGCATTTCCATTTACTGCCTGAGAAATTGCTTCTGAAAATAAAAGTAAACCAATATTTTCTATTGCACTTCTAAATTGAACAGAAGGAGTATTTTTATCCCTAGCAATACTTAACCAATTTTCAACAAGAATATTTTGACTTTTAATTACAGGCATTCTTTATATTTCCGTTGGCTCTTGCGGTGACATGGCTCCTCATAGCCAACTTTCCACAGACCTCTCACTTTACTGAATAAATCAGATAAACTTCACTCTTTAAATAACATAATTTGAAGTTTTACTGAAAATCTATTTGCCACAGTAAACAATTACATTTTAATTTTTAACTCTTTAAAAATCTTAACCTTGATCCTTAACCCAGGTAAAGATTAAAAATAAAAATCAAATTCATTTTAACAGCAGAAATATTACAAATATTAAAATACAAATTTATTATCTCTTAACATTTTCTATTGCTTTATTAACTTTGGTTATGTCATAATAAAAGAAGATTTAAGTTCTTGTTTTTAAGCTTTTGGTTTTAGAGTAATATATAAGATACTACAAGGAGAAAAGCAAATGGCACCAGTAGCACCAGCACAAGGCGGAATAGCACCCGGTTCATTTAGCCCACAAGTATTACATGAAAAAGTTACAGGTGAGTTACGCAAAGTTAAAGATATTGGCGATCAAATTGGAAATTCATCTTTAGCTATTAATAAACTCCCTAAAGGGCCTCAAAAACAACAATTACAAGTAGCCGCAGGTTCTCAGTTTAATATTTCCGGCAAGCAATCAGAACTAGTTGAAATTTCAAAACAATTAAATGCTGCAATAAAAGCAGCAGGCAAAACACTAGCAAAAAACACAAAAAGTGTATTTAGTGCAAAGGCCGAGATTCTAAAATCAATCGGAGAATTAGAGGTTGATATAGCAAGTGGTAAGTACTCTGTTGATGCAGCATTTGCACGAAGCAAAAGAGCAGACAAAATTATAAGAGCCAGCTTACAAATTGCAGAAAATGGCGGACTAGAAGATAAAACAGTAGCACTAGAAAATATACAATCACTAAAAGAATTTCAAAACGTCCCATCCGTTGCACTTGCACTTGCAAAAAATGCAACTCGATTAGCAAAGCTTGAAACTGAGGCATCTAATCCTGCATTGTTACCATTTATAGCTGCTGGCGCTGGCGGAAAAGCTGCACAAGGTTTAGCTGATAAATATTCAAACCCAGCAGGAAAACAACACAAAGCAGCATAAGTTTCCAAAATAATTTTTCACAGGCCTAAAAAAAATAAAGCCTCTCAAGATGAGAGGCTTTAAAAATCCCTGGCACATGGTTATCTTTTCTAAACCTTGCAGTTTAAATATTGTCACTGCTAGCTGTCTTTACCGTCGTGTTCGGAATGGGAACGAGTGTGATCTAGCCGCATTCATACCAAGGAACCAACATTATATATTATTGGCAAATAAAAATGCAAGTAGTATATTGCACAAGATATAGTCATACCAATTAAGCCGAGATTTTCATACGATTTTTTTACGGATGTATCTATTTTCTAGATTTCAAACGTCATTATATTAATCTAGATTCATATACTAATCTTTCACAATTTTTCATTAGTTTAAAGAAAGGAATTTAATCAAAATGAAAGTAATACTAAAAAATCAATCAATAGAAAAAATCGCATGTGACATTTTAATTGTAAGCATATTCCAAAGTTCTAAAAATCATGGGCATTCCATAGATTTGTTAGATACTGCTTTAGAAAACTTATTAACTAAGGTTATAAAAGAAGAAAATTTTCAAGGTAAAGTAGGTTCTACTTTAGTCATAAGAACAAATGGACTAATATCAGCAAAGAAAATAATTATTGTGGGACTTGGTGAAAGAAAAGATTTTGGACCAGAAGCCTTAAGAAAAGCCTGTGCCAGCTCTATAAGATGTGCACAAAAAGAAAATGGAAAAACCGTAAGCACTATTTTACATGGCTTAGATTTAGAAAAAATTAAGCCTGACTTTACTGCACAAATAATTAGCGAGGTTTCATTATTAGCAACTTATAAATTTGATAAATATAAATCAAAGGAGAAAAACGAACCTAAAAAAGAGATTCAAACATTAATAATCTCTGAAACTCACAAGACTCTAGCTAAAAATATTGAGACGGGAATAAAAAGAGGAACTCTCATAGCTGAAGCTCAAAAATTAGCTCGGGATTTAGTAACTGAACCTGCTATAGTCAGCACTCCGACTAAGCTTGCTAATGTTGCTCGTCATGTTGCTCGTGAAAACAATTTAAAGATAAAAGTTCTTGATCGCAAAGACTGTGAGAAATTAGGAATGGGGGCATTTCTCGCTGTAGCTCAAGGTAGTGAAGAGCCACCAAAGTTTATTGAAATAAAATATATCCCTAAGAATAAACCTAAAAAACACATAGCTATCGTGGGCAAAGGTGTCACTTTTGATTCTGGAGGACTTTCACTAAAACCCGCAAGCTCAATGGAAACAATGAAGGACGACATGTCTGGTGCAGCTGCTGTCATTGCTACTATGAGTACAATGAAGGAATTACAACCAAACGTTGCAATCACAATGATAGTTGCTGCTACAGAAAATATGCCAAGCGGCACTGCTTATAGACCTGGTGATGTAATCCGTGCAATGAATGGAAAAACAATTGAGATTTTAAATACTGATGCTGAAGGAAGAGTCACTTTAGCAGATGCCATGTCATATGTAACTCGACAAAAACCAGATGAAATAATTGATCTTGCTACATTAACTGGAGCTTGTGTTGTAGCACTTGGAGATACTGCTTGTGGAGTAATGACAAACAATCAAAAATTAGCAGATAAAATTATTGAAGCCGGAAATGAAGCTGGAGAAAGAATGTGGCAATTACCTCTCTATGAAGAAGATAGAGAAAAAATTAAAAGTGATATTGCCGACATGATTAACACCGGTTCAAAAGGAAAATCCGGAGCACAAAATGGTGCTGTCTTTATAGAAAAATATGTAGATAAAATACCTTGGGTACATATTGATATTGCTGGTCCATCATGGCTTGATAAAGAAGATGTCTATGGACCTAAAGGGCCAACCGGTGTTGGTGTTAGAACATTGGTTAACTATCTAACAAATTATGTTTAAAGTTCAACGTTAGTAAAAAAGGTTAATAATGATTCTTAAACATGAAAGACGTGTTTAGCTAGTATAATAAGCACAATCTGTTTTTGTTACTGCCTAGCTATAATGTATAAAACAATAAATAAGCTTTTTGTGTGATTTATTCACCAAAAAGCGCCCTGTAAGGAAGAGTGAGTTGAGCATTAGTGCGAAACGAGCGATAGGTAGAAACAAAATATGCATAATATTTTTGAGGGGAGATAAAAATGAAGATTCAAACAAGCAATGAAATATCAAAAGATAATTCAAATCACACATTAATCGCTGGTATTTATAAGGAAAGATTAACAGAAAAAGGAATAAGTGAAGATGTGGGACTTTTGGGTAAAGAGGTTGCTGATTTAGCTTCCAAGGTTTTAAGCGAAGAAAAGTATTTTAAAGGTAACCCTGGCGAAACATTGTCTATAAGGTTAGACAATTCATCTCCTGCAAAAAAACTAATCTTAGTTGGTCTTGGTAATAATGAGGAAAAATTTGACTCGAGCGTATTAAGAGAAGCTACAACCAGTGCAATAAAAAAAGCAGAAGCAGAGCACTCTGAGTCTGTTTCAACAGTTTTACATCTCAATGCACCAGACAAATTACATATAGCAGA
>JAHFBD010000143.1 GCA_023250175.1 Candidatus Melainabacteria bacterium | reverse complement strand
TGCTAGATGTGGTGCATGTCCGACATGTGAAACTAACAATGTATTAGCTGTAAGAAATGCATATATTTCATTGTGCCCTGCTCAATTAGGAAATGCTTTCCCTTATTGCTATTCTCAAAACTTGTACTGTATTAATATAGATAACTCAATGGTTACACCTAATGCAGGTTTCTGTACTTATGGAATTGGTCAGTGTCCTACTTGTAATGCAGCAGGTGATTTAGTTGTTCCACCGAGATATGAAGCAAGTTGTAGTCAATCAGGCTTTGTACCTACATGTAATGCAGGTATACCTGGTTGCTTTAATCCTACGACGCTTCAATTTTCTTCGTATACATCAAGTTGTTTAAGGATACCTGGAGAATAATGGAATTTATTTATGAATGAAAAAATAAAAAATCAAATAATAAAATCCATAGTTAGCATATTTTGTATATGTTTAATACTTGCTCCGCTTCAGTTTGCTATTCAAACTAATGATGTGAATGATAAGAAGTTGTTTACTCATAATATTATAAGTACTAATATTGCTTATGCTCAGCAATGTGGTGCTCCTACCTGTCAATCTGATATGTCTGCTACTTGTCCAGCTGGTTGTACTTTTGATTGTGCTCCTGGTGTTATGTCTGGCTGTGCTTTTGGTGCTGCTGCTGGTGCACTATGTTATAACCCTCCACCTCAAATGACTACAATGGCTAATTGTGTGTCTGTTAGTACTACATGTGAGGCTTGCTCATCTGGTGGTGTCGTTTGTTGTTCTGGCAAAACATTTGTATGTCCTCCTTGTGGTTTTGTATCTCAGTGTATAGGTGGTGTCGCGCGATGTTTTAGGAATAGTGATACTACGATTACAACTGGTCAATGTGTTGTTTCTAGTGGATTTGTAGATAGTTCATCTATTTGTGGAGCAGTCTCATCATCTGGAATCGTTTCATCATCGGGAGTTGTCTCGTCATCGGGAGTTGTCTCGTCATCGGGAGTTGTCTCATCATCGGGAGTTGTCTCATCATCGGGAATAGTCTCATCGTCATCCGGAGTACTAGCTTCATCATCTAGTGGTGTAGTAGAACCACCACCACCTGGGTGTACACAAAATAGTGACTGTTCTTCACTTTCAGATTTGAACCGTTGTGTAGATGGTTTCTGTAATAGAGGAACATGTGAACAAAGGCCTACTTGTCCGCCGTCTACAACCTGTAAAAATGGTAGTTGTGTAAATAATTCTACTACTAGTACTACCTCAGGGACAACAGGAACGACAGGAACAACAGGTTCACCGCCTCCTGGTGGAGAACCAACTGTTAGTTCTCAAAGTATACCAACGGGTAATAAAACCCCAGATACTTTACCTACCCCGAGTGGTCTTGGAGGAGGTATATGTGGAGCTAATAATTCTCCGCCAAATATACCTACATTTAGTCCTTCGTCTGTAGTTAGACCAGACCTACCTTTAGAAGCGTCAGTGGCAAATTTCTATTGGATAGAAGGATCGACAAGAAATGTAATTCCACAATCGATGGTTGATCTAATCCCTCAACTAATGATTATAGTTTCAGCAACGGATACAGAGAATGCTTCTAATCAGCTCACTACGAGTTATGATAGGTGGACACTTTATGATGCTCCATTTAACGATCAAAATTTAAATAAAGATTTTCCAGATAGATTTAAATGGACTCAAAAAGGTACAAATCCGCAGGAATTAATATTAAAAGCTAAATTGCATGAAACCAATTTACCATCGGGTGTTTATAAGGTAACATTCTTTGCAAATGATGGAATGTGTGATGGTAATCAATCTCCAATAATTATTGCAGTAGATGATCCTGCCAAAAATGATATTCCATATATAAGTGCAATATCTGAGATCTCTTTACACGAGAATGACCAAACAATAATTAACCTGGATGATTTTAGTACTGATCCAGATCGTAATGTTGAAACTATTGGTAGGATTACTTATAGCGTATCTTCTATTACTCCAGAATTTAAAGGGGTTCAGCTTTGTGGAACTAGTATACGTACAAATAATGTAAATCATATACTTACAATAGATCCTTCAGTTGGTGACGCTGGAACTGTCGGTAAAAAATATAAAGTAACAATTAAAGCTACTGATGGTGGAACACCGGCATTATCCTTTGAACGGACTTTTACAATTAATGTTTTACCTAAAACAAGTCGTCCAACGATTACTAATCCATCTAAGCTTGTTCCTTGTTCTGAAGAATCTGGAGTTCTTGTAGAATTTGATGAGTTTACAGCACCGTTGTCATTAGCTACAAGTATTCCGATTGTATTTAATATAAATACTTTAATAATGAGTTCTGACTTACCTTTTGTAATTCCGGGTGGTAGAGAAGTTGCATCAAAACTATTAGCTCAAACGGTTAGTAAAGAAAAATATGTAAACCGGTTAATTGCTGGTGGTAAAGCTCTGGTTAATATAAAGCTAAATCCAGAGACGAACTTAGAACCTGCTGATATAAATGTAGTTAAGTGTACCTTAGTTACTAAACAAGATAAGAAAAAATTTGATGTGGTAAGCAAGGTTGTTTTATTTGATTTAACATCAAGAAATATTACTCTTGAAATACAAACACCTGAAGATATGCCAATTGGAAATGCGAGCTTAGTAATTAAACTTAGTAAGGATACAAAACTGAAAGTGGTTTCACGTACTGATATTTCTATAATTCCTAAACTAATAGCAAGATCTATAGTTAAGAAGGATGTTATAGGCAAGCCAAAAATCGATAAAGTAACACTTTATGAGTTACCTCAATCATCCAAGAAAATAATTTCACCAACGGATAATAAAAAATATTTATTGGTTATTGATGGTGAAAACTTTGTAAAGAGAACAGTTAATATTAATAATAAGCTATTAAAATCTCCAATTGTTTATCAACCATTTACCTTAATAACCTTTACAAATAAGACAGGCATTACTTTACGAAGAATGAAGGTTACACATGATCCACGTAGTGGTACACCAAGAGTCCGTGTAAGAGCATTGCTTGAATATGATGGCAAAGGAGTACCTGCTCTTGAAGATATTCGATTCTTTACTGTAAGTACGCTGGTGGGTCAAGATACTGGCAGTGTTGATATGAAGAAACCTAAAAAAGCAGATAGAGCAATTATTGAGGGTACTAGATAAATGAGAAAAATAAAAATATTAAATTTTGTATTTATCTGGATATTGTTTTCCTTGAATCCTGCTTTTTCTCAAAATACAGAGTGTATAAGAACAAAAATTAATCCTATTGGGGTTCCTATTCAACTACCAGTAAGCCTTGGTAGTACTAATAATGATAAAACATATGAAAGTGTTGATCAATTCGTTGATCTTGATATTTCAACATCTTCTAATGCCAATTCATTAAGTGCTTGTGTCTATAAAAACAATGCCGCAAGAATTGTTAACTTTGATCCTGTTGGTGGATCCTTAAAGCTTGTAGAAGATTTAGCTTTAACAGACTTGGTAAAGCAAGGATTACAAGCAGCGGTGAGAACTATTTGTACCTTTTCTCCAAATGGTAGCCAATTATTTTTTTCTGGAAATGGTCCACAAGAGTTTGGCTCTGATCGAATCTATTCTTATAAAACTAATCCGACTTTAATGCGAGTTCAAAAAAATGGTAAAAATGATTTCTTTGCTCCTTCAGACCTAACTACAAGTGTAGCAATAACTCCAAATGGAAAATATCTTGTTTATTTACAAGGTAATACGGCTAATAATAATTTAGCTAGTTTACAGGCTGTAGAAATTAAATCAGATTTTACTCTTGGTGAATATTCTAAAGGACAAGAATATTCACGAGCAGTTGAAGCCGGTTCTTATTTGGAGTATGCAAAAAGTGAAGGAACTTCATCGGCAAAATTTGTATACGGTGTTTTTTCAAATATACAGCAAGGTAAAAGTGGTAGTGGTACAGGTTTAGCTATCATTAGAACCGAACAACAGCAAGGTACTAATGTTATATTGTCTGAGTTTAAAAAGGGTAATGCAAAATCACCTTTATCACAAGTATTTAATACCTCTACGTTTGTTGGTTTCTCTGGATTTAAATTTATTGAGCATAATGGGGAATTGTTTTTATTTGTTTCATATTTTGAAAACGATCCAAATGCTGGATATCCGAACTTTAGTTATGTTACAAAATTAGCAGTATTAAAAGTTATTCCTGAGCAAGGTAAAAACACTGCTACCATTGAATTAATTGCAACTCCTATATCTACGGTATTTAAGTCATGCAGCTCTAATGAGTATCATGGAATTAATGGACCAATACAAGTGGTGGATAATGTTCTCTATATAGCGGATAATAATTCTGATAAAGCCTTTTCAAAAAATGAGAATTATTTTGCCACATATTCTATAGATTGGAATTTGCTACAGTCTACTAATCCTTCTGGTTCAATTATTCAATTAGCCTCTGTACCATTGAAGACTATAGTAAATGCACAAGAGCGAAATACTGATGTGGTTGTAAATTCGGGTAACAAATTTGTTTATGTTGCTACTTCTGATACGAAGGAACCCAATAGTGCAAAAATATTTGGCTATTTAATTGAATCTAGTAAAGTACAATGCTCTTCTTTAATAAATGAATTGGCTAAAAGTGATGTATGTCAAGATGACAATGACATAAAGCTAGTATTAGATTCTGGCAGTAAGATATCTTCTAAGAATAGTACAATCGATTCTGATAAAGGTTCTGAAGGTCTTGTTAATAAACCAGCTGATCAAGGCGGTTCTCTTCCAGATAATCAAATTCAACAAGCAACAACAAACACTTTTAATAATACAAAGCCAACAAATTTACAACCATCAAATGCTTTGCCCTCATCTTCTTCAACTCAGCCATTATCTAATAATTTACCTCAGGCATATAACCCACAACCATTTGTTAATAATAGTGGGAGACCACCGGAATTTGGTAATAGTGGCCGACCTCCAGAGTTTGGTTCTAATTCTGTTTCTAATCCTCAACCTATAGGTGCAAAAAAGCCGACTAAATTAGGGTTACCTAAAGTTATTAAATCTGCGACTTCCAAGCTTCAAATCTCTCCCAATCTAGGACAAATACAAAAAGCAGAATTACCGTCTCAAGTTAATAATGTAGCTCAATCATCTTCTGCATCGATAAAAGAACAACAAATAGCCCCATCTCTGGATTTAAGTGGTGCTGATCAAATTATAGTAGTGCCAAGAGTTTCTCTGTTTGACTTTAAAAAAGTATTTAAGTATGAAGAAACAGAAGGAAATCTAATTGGCAGCTCAAGTGGTAACAGTGAAAATCTATTAGAGCCTCAGTTAAAGGGAAAAATACAAGGGAGCCCTGTATTTCAGAGTTATGAAATAAGAGGATTAATAAAAGACTCTTTTGTTGCTATTCTTGTAAACCTAAAACAAGATATTAAATTGAAAGCTAAAGATTTAAAGGATATTAATTATACTTTTATTGGTTCAGATAATAATACTGTAACTGTAAAAGGGGATACTACTTTAACGGTAGCTAACAAACTGCTTGTTAAATTGTCGATTCCAAATACTGTTCCTGCTGGGAATGCAACTTTGTTAGCTGTCCAGAATAAAAAAGGAAATAAAAAAATAGTAATTGCTAAAAGTCGTTTAGTAATACTTAGTCCATTAGATTTTGAAAATATTGGTGGTGATATAAAAAGTGGAAAAGAAGCACCTTCCATATTAAAAATTCAAGGAAGAGTTGCAGGGACTTCTGTTAACAGAGAGAAAATTATACGACTTACAATAACAGGAAATAATTTTGCATCAAATACAATTAACGTTAAAGGCAGGAAATTTATTTCTAAGGCATATAATCCTCACACATATTTATCTTTCTTGGATGAATCAGATATTCGAATCTTAAGGGTACGCGTGCTTAATAAAGGTACTAAAATGCTTGTTACCTTAAGATTTAGAGGGGATGAACTTGAAAATAAACCATTTGTAATAAGTACACCAAAAGGTTATTTATTTAAAGAAAGAATGGATATTAAGTTATTTTCAAATAAACCTGTAAGAAGTATAGATTTT
>JAHFBD010000142.1 GCA_023250175.1 Candidatus Melainabacteria bacterium | reverse complement strand
TGCTACTGTACAAAAATCTGGCAAAGAACTTTTATTGAGAGTTAAAGGTAATAACTTTATAGGTAAGGTTGCAACTATTGATGGGAAGCTAGAAAGATTAATTGGAAAAGCAAGAGCATTAACCAATGTAACTTTTACAACTGATGACGGAATTAAAATTAAGAGATTTAAACTACTAAATAACAAATCTTTCCTATTAACAGCAGAATTAGATAAAGATTTTAAAGGTGGTATTAGATTCTTTAATGTAATTACTCCAAAAGGAGCTGATATAGGTGGTATTGTATTTCCTGATAAATTAACCAACGGAAAACTACAAACAACTACTAGTCCTGTAAGTCTTATATTACACACTACTGAAAACTAGTCTTGGATTGTAACTAAGCCTCTTTGTGATTCTCTTAATAATCTTCTGGCAAGAATAATCCCTTCAATAACTTTAGTGTTGTCTTTATTTGATTCAAGTCTGCTTAGCTCTTCAGTCAGGTCAACTATTAAAGAAAGCATGTTGTGTTTTAAAAAAGAAATGTTTTCACCAATTTCTTCCTTACTCATTTTATTAGATTTTGAAATTAAGTCTTGTGATAGAAGTTTTGCTTTTCGACATAACATTTTTAATCGATCGGCCGCTTGTAGCTTATATTCTGGGGTTAAAGTCTCTGCTGCAAGCATTAAGTTATTGCTTATTATGCTAAATAAACTTGCAAGCTGACGTTCCTTTGTAGGTTCAGTAGAGTCTGTTGTATATCTTTTTGTTTGTTCACTCATTCCATTATCCTGCCCATTACCTTGATTTTACATTAGTTCTTCTACTAATAGAAAGACGCAATCCTAAAAAAAATATTCAGATTTTAGAGTATAGAATATAAAATCTTTTTAATGTTTTATTTATATTTCACAAAAGGATCTAAATATTGAATTATTTCTTAACATTAATATTTATAGAAAGGAACAATAGTCTATTTGACGTACAAAGCAGAACTTAGTACAAAAGTATCATATTTAGTTTCTACCTACCGCCGGTTTTTTCGCTGCACTCCCAAAACCGGCTTTCCAAAGTGCTCCCAATCTACCACTTATAATACCTTACAGATTTTACTGAATAAATCAGATAAAATCTTACCTTTATAAGTCGTTTACTTAGAAACATTACGCTAGCTAAGTAATAACCATATTTATACTGCAATCTCTTCACAAAATAGAAGATCCATCGAATTGAATTCAATATTTTTAACCCAGGGTTTGCTAAGTAAGATTTGAGAGTTAAAGAAAAGAGGTGCAATTGCAACTTCTTCTTCAAGTAAAATCTGTTGGGTTTTTTTATAGATTGATTTTCTTTGTTGCAAGTCTAATATTGTTGTGGCTTTTGCAACTAATTCATCATAGTGATTATTTCTCCACCTTCCATGATTATTTCCTGAAGTGCTTGTAAAAAGTGCCATAAAAGTATCTGGGTCTGGATAGTCTGCACCCCAGCTCATTCGAAAAAGATGCGGTGGGTCTTGTTGTAGAGTATTAAGATAAACCTTCCACTCCATATTAACTAGCTCCACATTTATGTTTAATGCTTTTTGCCATAAAGCTTGTGCTGCTTCTGCAACTAATTTCGTATCTTCACGGGTTGGAAATATCATCGTGATTTTCGGGAAGTTTCTTCCATTTGGATAACCACCTTTTGCAAGTAGTTCTCTAGCTAAGCTTGAATTATATTTACAACCCACTTCTGAGTCATAAAAATCTACTAGTCCTGGTGGAATCCAGCTAGTTGTAGGTAATTCACCTCGATGTAAAACTTTCGGGAAAACAGTTCTATCCAGAGCGTAGCTAAATGCTGCTCTTACAAATTTATTATCAAAAGGAGGCTTTGTAACATTAAAACCTACATATGTTCCACGAAGCAAAGGATAAGTTTTTGCCTCATTCATTTTCATAACAGTTTCAATTTCGCTTATTGGTATAGAACGTGAATCAATAAAATCTAACTCATCATTTAGATACAGGGCAAAAGCACTTGATTGCTCAGGAATAATAAAATATTTAATTTGTTCTAGATTTGGGGTTGGACTGTTGTAAAATTGATTTTTCACAAGAGACAGTTTATATTCATGTTGCCAGTTTTCTAATTTAAAAGGACCACATGAAACAAGGTTTTTTGGCTCGGTCCAATCATTGCCATATTTTTCAATCAAATCTTTCCTTTGTGGAAAATATATTCCCCATGAAGTAAGATTTAAAAAAAATGCAAGTGGTGCTTCTAAAGTAACTTCAAGAATATTATTACTTAATGCTTTAATACCTAGTTGCTTTGGATCTTCCAACTTACCAATGTTAAAAAGCTGTGCGTTTTTTATAGGGTATAAAAGATATGCATAGGGTGCCGCAGTATTTGGATGTAAAAGCCTCTGCCAAGCATAAACAAAATCTTCTGCAATGATTTCTCTCCCATCAGACCACTTTACTTTTTTATCTAAGTAAAACCGATAAGTTTTGCCATCTTTTGAAATATCCCAGTTTTTAGCAATGGAGGGTACAGATTTTAAATTATTGTTGTATTTAGTAAGCCCTGCCATTATGTTTGTAATTACATCAAATGAATATGAATCAGTAGCTTTTGACCAGTCAAGGGTATCAGGCTCAAATCCGAGGTTTAATCTTAAAGTATTTGAAATATACTTTTTCTTTTTTAAGTTTGTACATCCAAATGACGGAAATAGAATTGAACTTAAAAGTAATTTGTTAAATTGTCGACGAGTTAACACTGTTCTTATTGTAATGCCACTTTGCAATTTTAGGATTTATCTGGCTTTGCCAGTAAATCCGATCAGGTGAAAGGAGTCTACCGATGGAAGCCACCAACTTGTTTGGTGGCATATAAAAAAAAAGCCGCCAATAGGACTTGAACCTACGACCTAGTGTTTACGAAACACTTGCTCTACCAACTGAGCTATGGCGGCAATTCTAGAGAACTAGAGGTAAAGACTAGAAAATCAGAAACCAGAATAGAAATATACCACTTTCTTAAACCAACAATTCATTCATCTTGTTTTTAATATCAAGAAAGACATCTTGTGGTTCTTTAGATGCATCAATTTCTACAAAATTATACTCTTTCGACATTTCATTTAGTTCTGTAATTAGCTTTGTTTGATAATTAACAAAGCTTTCATATAAGTCATTTCCTAATCTAAGATCCATGCCAGATTCCCAATAATTAAAACCTTTAGCTGCAAGAACTCTTGGAATTAAATCTTTTACAGAAACTTTTAAGTAAAAAACAATATCTGGCTTTAATGCTGTTCCATATATATCCTTTAACCAGGATTTATTTACCCCTCTTACAATTGCTCTTGCCATTAAAGAGTATATATATCGATCATTTAAAACAATAAATCCTGCTTTTAATGATGGCAATATTTGTTTTTCAAACCTATCTGCAAAATCTGTAGCATAAAATAAACCTAAGGTCCTAGGACCCAAGGTATTTCCATCTTTAGCTCTTCTTATACCTTTACCTGCTAACTCTGATCTGGCTGCACCAGTGTCAACTACTGCATAACCTTGACTTTCAAGCCAGGATCGCAACATAGCAGTTTGTGTTGTTCTACCTACACCATCAGTTCCTTCAATTACAATTAATTTTCCTGGGTAGACATCACTATCTACCTTATAAGAGTGCAATCCATAAAAATCTAACTTTGTCATACCAAAAATCTAATATATGATCATATCATTTACTAAAGATAGGGGAAACTGGTATTTAGCTTATTTACTTGTTTTATAACTACTAACTATACCTATGAGCCAGCTTTTATTTCTGGTATTCTAGAATTATGTTTAAGGATTTTCTTATCTCAAAAAAAGAGATTGCTAATATTAAAATAACTCCTAAAAATCCATTAGCCTTAACATGTGAAAAAATAACCCAATCTCCCAGAACAGTCAATACGGCACAAGTAAAATCAGCAACAGAAAATATTACACTTATTGATATTGAAGAAATAATTTTACCCGATTTAGTTTTACATACAATTGAATTTGTACTAAAAGACTTCTTCTTATATATGCATCAAACGGGACTTTATAATAGACAGTTTAAATTATGGAAAGCGTTGGGGAATGTTACTCAGGCATCAGTTTTTCAGTTACAAAAAGGACTGTTCTCAAAAAAAGATCTTAATGCCAAGATAGTACATTTTTATATTGCTCCAAACTCTCCTTGCGTTTCAATAGTTATAGATGAAAATGAGCATCAACAAAATTTCGAGATATATTCTGCTCAAATCCTGAAAAAAGGTTCAATTAGCCGTTTAAGAGGAATACTTTATTTTTTTAGCGGTAATCCAAGACCAGAATTTATAAAGAAGCTTCATTTAATTACACATGCTGATGGTCCTATACTTAAATATGAATCTATATTAGTAGAACATGAGGACATAAGACTGGATGCAATCAGTTATTGTGAAAGCACAGATAAATATAAATTTTCCCCGGTTTATCCTGAGCTTAGAGCCTCTAAAAAAGAAATTTTACAAAGCTAATGAAAGAAACCAATTTTCATATCATCCCTGCAATTGATATCCTAGATGGCAAATGTGTGCGTTTAACACAGGGTAATTATAATAAAGTCGAAGAATTTTCAAGCAATCCACAAGAAGTTGCAAAAAAATGGATAGATTGTGGAGCCACAAGACTTCATATCGTTGATTTAAATGGTGCTAAAGAGGGTTATCCTGTTAATTTTAAAGTTATAGCTAATCTAATACAAAACACAAAAGCTACTATTCAAGTTGGTGGTGGCTTAAGAACCATAGACACAATAAAAAATTACTTAAGTGAGGGAGCATCTTATGTAATCCTTGGTACTCAGATATTTAAAGATAATAACTTTTTTAGTAAGGTTCTAGAGTTTTACCCAAGCGAAGTTATTATTGGACTAGATTTAAAAGACTCTAAGATAGCACTATCGGGATGGCAGGAAGTCGTTGATATTGATGCTGGAATAAAAGAAAATATTAATAAAACACAGCAGATAATTTACACAGATGTTTCAAAAGATGGAACCTTAAGTGGTCCGAATACCGAGTCTTTAAAAACTGTTGCCAGCTCATATAAATCCAATGTTATTGTTTCAGGCGGCATATCTAGCTTGAACGATATCAATGAAATATTAAATATAAAGAAGAAGCATCTTAATATTTCAGGAGTAATTTTAGGTAAGTCCCTTTATAAAGGAAGCCTAAATCTTACTGATGCACTGAACTTAGTTGATAAGCAAGGCTAAGGAATATAACATCGATCAACCTAATTAGATGATTACTATCGATCAGCAAAAAACTTTTTTCAACACTCATCGTCTCTAATTTGGTTAGTCAGATCATGATCACAAGTGTTAGTTTTATAAAACAGCAATTGACTAAACTAAAAAAAAACGTTATTTTGCTAATAAGAGAGGGTATACTAGTTCTGGAGAAATGTTCTACAATGAACAGCCAACAATTGATAAATAAGATCGGTTGACAGAAAAAAAATAAACAAGAAAGAAGAGATGTTCACAAAAGAGCAAATACAAAACAAGATAGAAGCAGTTGACAAACGCACTCATGATGCACCTTTAGGGATAGTACCCACTTCCATACTTACTTCTCAAACATTGGCCCGATTAAAATTTCAACGCATAAAAAAATTTAAATTTTCGTGGAGACCAAAAGAAATTTATCAATTTAAATAAAAAATTTATTTTAAAAGAAAGGAGTCAATAATGAAAAAGAAAGCAACAAAGAAAAAAGCAGCAAAGAAAAGCACTAGCAAAAAAAAGAAAAGATAATATATCTTGCTGCCCTATAAAAGATTTCAGCCGTAATGATGTCCGCTGGGGATCACTACGGCTGAATCATTTTTATAAATCTTAACTAGATTTTAATACTAAAACAATTTTTAAGTCGGATTATAATCTATAATCTATAAATAGAGCAAATTATGTCTTCAATAATAATGTTAATAATTACATTGATCCAAGCCTATACATTTATATGTTTGTATGGGTCTTATTATCATGGGTCCCTGATTTAAGATACACGAAATTTTATAGATTTTTAGATAAGTTATGTCTCCCC
>JAHFBD010000141.1 GCA_023250175.1 Candidatus Melainabacteria bacterium | reverse complement strand
TATCACACAATGTAGGATCTAAAGATTGATTAGCAGAGTCAAGCATACAATTTATTTAGTTAAAATACTCCTTGTTGCAAAACCCCAACCGATTTTTTTTGTAACAGAGTCTCTTCAAACACTTTATTTAAAACTGAAATCACAGTATTAAAATCATCCAGTGGTTTGTGAGAAATATTGTTTAATTGACAGTGGTCTAAAAGCTTTGATTTTGCAAAGAGCAAATCTGCTTTATTAGACCAACAAAAATCGCTTAGCCCATCCCCAATAACAACCCGCAGTCGCTTGGAATAAGTTTGTTCAAGTATTGAACATTTGCATAATCCACTTTGGCAACTATTTAAAAAACTTCTATGCGGAAAAGTGATCTTGCAATCATTATTAGAAGATATTTCGAGATGATTTGACCAAATTTTATCAACAATAATATTTTCTCTTAGAAATAAAGCATTGATTACCTTATCTAAACCATCACTGACAATCATTAGCGGAATATCTCTTGATGAACACCAAGTAACAAAATTAATAAAAGTAGGATCTATTATTACGGTATTTAATACTGACTCAATGGCTTTCCAGCCTCCTTTTATTAAAGGAATTTGTTTCTGTAAACATTCACGACTGCCAATATCTCCTCGTATCCATTCATCTTCTATTTCCATCCAAGTTAGATCGGCTAACTCACTTAATAACAAGTCTACGGTATCTTGTTTAGTGATGGTTCCATCAAAATCACAATATATTTCTATAACCATTATTTTTTAGCTTTGGCTATTAATTGATCAAGTAAGCTACAGCCCAGATCAATCTCAGAGTAAGATATTTCAAGTGATGGTGCAAGGGTAATAACATTTTTATAATATCCTCCAATATCTAAGATTAATCCCATTTTGTCGCCATTAGCTTTTAGATTTCCATCTAAGCCCAGCTGAAACATTCTATCTGCTAGTGCGCGATTTGGAGTAATACCATCTTTTTCACAGATTTCCATTCTAAGAGCTAATCCTAATCCATCCACATCACCAACCTCAGGATATTTAGATTTTAAATCAAAGAGTTTGTTAAGAAAATACTTTCCTTTTTTAAGGACTTTTTCAGAATAATCTTCTTCAGCATAGATTTTCATCACTTCAAGTCCAGCAGCAGTTCCTAGGGTATTTGAAGAAAATGTAGAATGAGTAGATCCTGGTCCAAATTTATCAGGACTAATAAGTTCTTCTCTAGCCCAAATACCAGATAATGGATTTAGTCCATTAGTCAGTCCTTTTCCAAAGACAATGATATCTGGTTTAATACCAAAGTGTTCTATGGCAAACAATTTCCCAGTTCTATAAAAGCCCATTTGAATTTCATCATCCACAATTAGAATTCCATGTTCTTTGCAAATCTTTTCTAACTTTTTAAAGTAGTTTGCAGGGGGTATTATATAACCACCAGTTCCTTGAATAGGTTCAATAAAAAAAGCTCCGAATTCAGATTTTTTAGTTTTTGGGTTCCAGGCACCAGTGTATTCGTGCTCAAATTTCTTTTCAAATAAATTAATGTAATATTCTTCACACTTTCTCTCGTCATTTCGAAAAGTGGATCTAAAACGATATGGAAAAGGAATAAATTCTGCTCTATCAGCGAATTCCCCATAAGCCTCTCTATAGCGATATGAAGATGTTATAGCTGATGCACCTAATGTTCTACCATGATATCCACCTTCAAATGCAAACATGTGTTGTTTGCCAGTATTCTTTCTAACAAGCTTAAGAGCATCTTCTATAGCTTGAGAGCCACCGACATTAAAATGTACACGCCCTTTAAGTCCAAATCTTTGCTCGATATTTTTAGCAATGAGGTTTGCAAGCTCTACTTTTTCATAATGCAAATATTGACAGGCAAGTTGAGGTAGTTTGTTGATCTGAGTAATTAGTGCATCATTAATACGTTTGTTACCGTAGCCTAAATTAACTGCTGAATACCACATTTGCAAATCAAGATAAGGTTTATTGTTACAGTCAAACAGGAAACTCCCCAAGCACCGGGTAAAAAACTTAGGATTTTCTGCATAGTGCACAGTATCCCCATATGAACATACTTGATTTTCGATTTCAAGTAAATTAGATTCATATGTTTCATGCTTATTTTGTTCTTTTAGTTTTTCTTTTGTAGATAACTTAATGTTATTCATTATTTAAATTCCTTCTATTAATTCGTTCTGTTTTTTTGTAGATTGATTAGCGTTAGATTGTCGCACAAAGAAAACATAAATCTATCCCCCATCTAAGACAACCTAGCTGCCACGACTTGGAGCGGCACCTTGTTAAGCAGAATTACACATTAGTCTTCAATTAGATATGAAAAAGCTAATTTTTCTTTTCTTGCGGTTGAGGAATTACATTTTCATGTTTTATTTCATTTGTTTTTTTTATTGTCTTTGCAGGAGCTGCTTTAGCTATTGTTTTAGTTTCTTTTTTTGTTTCAACTTGTTTTATTTCTTGAGGTTTTACAATATTTGGTTGAGGATTACTAGCAGGTTCAGCACTAACCTTCACTCCTAATGTGCTTGCAACTAACATTAATATCAATATTTTTTTCATTTTTACAACCCTTCTTTCTTATACTTATTAACTTCAATTCCAACTTTATACACGTAAAATCTTTGTGTCTCTTTCTGTATTATTTCAAATTGTAAATAGTATGAATGTATTTCGCAGAAAGTAATATTGCTATATTTCGTTTATAGTGATGTGGAAGCTGAGATATTAAGGACATAACAAATTGCTTAATTGGTTAAAGAAATTAAAGTTTGAAAAAATTGTTCGTGGGAATTTAAAGAACCTAATGCAATTGGCATATATGAAATCCAAAGATCGTGATCTTGCTGAAGATTTAGTACAAGAAACTTGCTTGAAAGCATACAATGCTTTTCTACAGTTAAAGCCTAGCGAAGAAATCCAAAATCCAAAGTCATGGCTATTTAAAATCTTGATTAATACTCATATTGACTATGTAAGAAAAAAACGATTTGATACAGTTGAAATAAATTCTATAGATATTGAAGATAAGAAAGATGGAATTAGTCAGATTGAAACATCTCATTTTTTTAAAGATTTAAATGGTGCTTTAAATAAATTAGAACCTCAGTATAGGGTTGTTATTTATCTTGCCGATGTAAACCAATACTCATATATAGAAATTTCTGATATGTTGGGCGTATCAGTAAGTGCTGTTACATCACGTTTGCATAGAGCAAGACAAGCATTAAGAATGCTATTAACCCAGAGTGGATATTCTCAAGAATATTTAAGCATAGGTACAAAGTTATGAAATGTGCAAGAGTTGAATTATATATAAGTGCTATGTTGGATAATGAATTATCTTTGAAAGACAGTATAGAGGCTATTGAGCATATTGAGAGATGTTCAGCTTGTAAAGCTAAGTGGGAGTTAAATGAAGAGACAAGAGCTAAGTTACAATATTACATTAGTTTTGTAGATGTCTCAAATAATCTACAACATAAAATCAATAAAACATTAGGACTTTCAAAACAACAATATTATTTTAAGCCTTTAATAATTGCTGCATGTACTATTTTAATTCTTGGGTTGGGTTTATTTGTTAATGATGTTTTTATTCAAATACCGCATTTATATAAAATACATAACAATATAGATTTTCAGCTAATATCAAATGATATTGAGCTTTTATCAAATCATGCAGGTGCCAATTTACAAAAACAGCATTTGTCAAATTTTGAACTTGCTATGTTTACACCACATGGAGCAGTCAATTTTAAGAGACCATTCAATAAAAATTATGGATTAATTGCTCTTAAAAATGATAAGGGTCAACGGATATCGCTTTGCTTTTTACCAAAAGATTATAAGTCTACGCTCCAAAGCAACAAGCATGAAATTAATGGAATTACAGTCCATCATGGACAAGATAAAAATTATCATTTTGCATATTGGCAGCAAAATGATAAGACTATTGCACTGATAAGTGATAGCTTAACCCCAGTAGAAATGATTAATTTAGCAGGTCCATTAATTTATGAGAGGAGATATACTAATGAAAACTATGAGGGTGTTTAATTCTGCAGTGCTTGTATTGGTTTTTATATTTGGTTTTATATATTGTCAAAATCAATATGCTATAGGACAAACTTCTAAATCCCCAACAAGCACAAGTACTAAAGGTATCTCTAGTTCAAGTAGTAGTGGTCAGATCGTCTTAAATAAAGAATTTATCGGTATATGGAAGGAGGACCCAATAAATCTATCTTTATCAAGCAGTTCTTCAGGAAATCCCGGGGTTATATCAATGATTGTTTCGAGTTCCTCTGGAAGTATAAGTAAACCAGCAACACCTGTTTCTAATTCAACCAGTTCAGGTTCTACCAGTACGATGTTAACTGGGAAACCACAAGTGTCTACTCAGGCAGGGACTTTATCTTCTTCTTCAAGTGGTGGCACTAAACCAATTTCACAAGGATTAATTACTCTTCAGCTTTGTCTTATCAATGGGAAGCTTGAAGGTACTATTCGTGAAGGAGAGCAAGAAAAGCTATCTATTGGCTCTCAAAAAATAATCTCTGAGAATGAAGTCATTGTAGATATTAGTCATCAGAACAATAAAACAGACAAATTAAAATTAAAACTCCTTAGTAATAGACAATTAAAAGGACACTTTGATAATGGGCGAATATTTAAAGCAAGAAAGGTAAATTCAAGTAAAGGTTGTACTGAAGGGAATAAACAAGGAACCTCCTCCTCTGGAAATATACAAGGAACACAATCTATAGGAGCTAGTCTGTAAAAATCTTTAAAAAAAGTAGTGATGTAATAGCTTCATTTTAACTTTACTTATATTGTATTGGGTTACATAATGATTTTTTTCTTTTAAATATGTAGGTAAGGTTTAAAATTGAGACAAATTAGGACACGAATTTTAGAACCAAATTTACTAAATCAATCGGGGCGACACGATTTTAGGCGAAGCATTATCCTTTAGGAGAACGTGTGACCCTCGTACGGACAAGCATATCTGATATTTTTATTAATTTGTACAAATTGATAAAAATCTATAACCTTTGACATATGCACTGAGAATATATAGAATTATTCTCTATGAAAGTGAAGTTATCAAATTTAAGACCAAGTTCTACCTTATCTTTTTCTAAAGAAAGAACTATTGTATACAAAGAATTATCCAAGAAATCTAAAGAGATTCTTTGCAAGGCATTTGGGTTACCACTCTCATCCACTAGTGAAGAATTACTAAATGAGTTTGCAAAGAAGCATTCTATTGCTTTATTAAAAGGTCTTCAGGACTATTTTGCTTTACAGAAAGAATGGGATAATTCCATAGTTGTTAGTTCAAGTTTAGGAAATTCTGCTATAGATTTCTGGGAAGAAATAGATAGGCATTCTTCCCAAGGAACATTGCTAGACATTGGCTCAGACTACTACAAATTTATTGACTTGAGAGATTTAGTTCAAGAAAACTTATTGAAAAAGTTTTTAGGCTTAGAATTACCAATCCCTCATTTGCTTGGAGATTGCAAGCCTGAAAAAAACGCAAGAAACTTTTTTGATATAGCATTTAAAGAATCTAATGTTTCTAAAGAAATAGTAGGAAATGCGATGCAAGAAATTGAACGCTTAACAGGCACTAAAGTTCTAGAAAAGCTCTTACAATAAATAAGCTACTTTCCAGCAGGACATAAGTGAACCAAGATGCTTTCTTTCCAATGGTCGGGGCGACACGATTTTAGGCGAAGGACTATCCTTTAGGAGGACATGCAAGTTTCTATAGAAAAAGAACTAGGTTAGTTGTATATTAAATAAATTTTTATTCCCTGCTAATCCATTTGCAAACGATGTACTTGGATTTTCCTTTGCAAAATCAATTGCATCTGTATCAGGTATATAGTTGGGATTCCCTACTAAGTTCCTTGCAAATGATAGATTTGGATTTTCCTTTGCAAAATTAGTTGCATCTATATCAGGTGTATAGTTGGGATTCCCTACTAATCCTTCTGCAAACGATGTACTTGGATTTTTCTTTGCAAAATTAATTGCATCTGTATCAGGTATATAGTTTGGATTCCCTGTTAAGTTCCTTGCAA
>JAHFBD010000140.1 GCA_023250175.1 Candidatus Melainabacteria bacterium | reverse complement strand
CGAAAAAAATAGAAATATTATACGATATAATTATCTAATGTCAGAAACAATTAGTAAAATTTCAATTAACACAAAAGAGATTCCTTTTCAGGACAGATACAAACTGCTTATTGGCTCAATAGTTCCAAGACCAATTGGTTTTATTTCAACAATCAGCACCAATGGCATTTATAATGTTGCGCCCTTTAGCTTTTTTAATGGTGTATGTTCTGAACCAATGACTGTTCTTTTTTGTCCTGTAATCCGTGGCTCTGACGGACAAGAAAAAGATACCTTAAAAAATATAAAAGCAAATAAAGAATTTGTTGTTAATATTGTTTCAGAAGAGTTTGCCGAAAAAATGAATCAAAGTTCTGCTGAATATCCTTCTGAAGTAGATGAGTTTAAAGAAACAAATCTAACTCCTTCACCAAGCAAAATTGTCAAGCCACCACTTGTAAAAGAATCTAAGATAAACATGGAGTGCAAACTATTACATCTAATTGAAATAGGAAATAAACCTGGTGCTGGTTCTATCGTAATTGGTGAGGTTGTTTATTTTCATGCCAGCGAGGAAGTCTATAAAGATGGTAAAATCATCTTAAACAAATTAAAACCTATTGGTAGACTAGGAGGAGCAGATTATTGTAGAGTTACAGATATCTTCAGTCTCCCAAGGCCTACAATAAAACAATAAATAAATGAATTCCACTACCTATACAAAAAAAGAAAGAAAATTATTTGGTTTTACTACTCCAAACGATTTCAGAGAAATAAATCGTAAAAGATCAAGGGCTATGGTTAGTAAAATAACTGACCTGAGTTCAGCAATAAGAAAGCTTGTTAAAGATGGAGACTATTTAGGTATTGGTGGATTCGGTATGGATAGGATTCCAGCTGCTGCACTACATGAAGTTGTTCGTCAAAGGAAAAAACATCTTACTTTAGCCGGGCACACTGCTACACACGATGGACAAATACTCTGCGCAGGGGGCTGTGTCGATAAGGTAGATGCCGCATATGTTGTCGGGGTAGAGTTAATAGGACTCTCTCCAAACTACAGAAGAACCTTTCAAGAAGGTAAAGTAGATGTTACTGAATGGACAAATGCTACATTGGCATGGCGCTATAAAGCAGCTGCAATGGGATTATCATTTTTACCGGTTCGCTCTATGTTAGGCACAGAAACAATGAAACACAGCAGAGCAATAGAGTTTAAGTGCCCATTTACCGGAGATACTTATGCATTAGTACCTGCTTGCTCACCAGATATAGCAATAATTCACGTACCAAAAGCAGATGAATTTGGAAATTGTCAAATCGACGGTATAACTGTTTCCGATTACGATCTGGCAAGAGCATCAAAAAAAGTAATCATCACTACAGAGGAAATCATTTCTACAGAAAAAATAAGAACAGAACCCGAGAGAACAATAATTCCATATTACTGCGTAGATGCTGTTGTACACATACCTTACGGCTCATATCCGTGTAACATGCCAGGGCTCTATTATTTTGATCTAGACCATTTGGATGAGTGGATGAATACAGAAAAAGATCCTGTTGCATTTGAAAAGTTTTTAAATAAATATATTTATGATGTAAAAGATTGGAGTGAATATTTAGAACGTTGCGGTGGTAAAAAACGTTTACATGAATTAAGATCACAAGAACTATTGGAAGATTCTAAAGGTCATCCTGAACCAAGTAACAATACAACCCAATCTCAAAACTCACAGTCTTACAATATGATTGAGTTTATGATTTGTACTGCAAGCAGATTTTTAGAAGATAATAAAACTGCTGTAGTTGGAACTGGCTTACCCATGCTAGCTGCAATGTTAGCTCAAAAAATACATGCTCAAAATTTATTAATTATGTTTGAGGCTGGTGGTATTGCACCACTTCTTCCTGCATTACCATTATCAGTGGGAGATTCAAGGACACATTATAAAAGTTTGCTTGCTACAAGCATGCCAGAGATTATGGAAACATGTGCTCGTGGAATGGTAGATTATGCTTTCTTGGGAGGAGCACAAATAGATCGTTTTGGTAATTTAAACTCTACAATGATAGGTACTGATTATGAAAAACCCAAAGTAAGACTCCCCGGAAGTGGTGGAGCAAATGATCTTGCATCACTATGCTGGAATACAATAATAATAATAAAAATGGATAAGCATAAGTTTGTAGAAAAACTGGATTTCTTTACCACGCCAGGATATTTAACCGGTAATAATGCAAGGGAAAACGCTGGATTACCCCCAAATACAGGACCGCTAAAAGTAATTACTGACTGTTGTGTCCTTGGTTTTAATAAAGAAACAAAGGAAATGCAGATTGAAAGTTTACATCCCGGAATTACATTAGAAGAAGTACAAAACAGATCATCCTTTAAACTTAACGTGATGGAAGGAAAGATTCCTATAACTATTGAACCTACAAAAAAAGAACTAGACATTTTAAGAAAAGAAATTGATCCTAAAGGACAAGTAATTGCCAAGTAAATTTTCAAATAAAGCAAAGAACCTGCCCAATCTTGGAGTAGGACTAGGCTTGCGAAGATTACTATACAAAGATATTCTCAAAAACAAAGATAAGATAGATTGGCTTGAGATTGCACCGGAGAATTATATTTGTCGAGGTGGCGAAGCTATTGAAAGGCTTTTAAATGCAAAAAAAAACTTTCCTATAATTCCTCATGGATTAAACCTGTCTATTGGTGGAGCTGAGCCTTTTGATTTAGGTTTAATAAACAATATTAAAAAACTATTTAAAATAATTAATCCTCCTTGGTTTAGTGATCATTTATGTTTTAATTACGTAGAAAAAACTTATATACATGACTTAATTCCTTTGCCATATAATAAGGCAACTGTAAAGCATTTAATAAATAGAATTAAAAGAATACAAGATATTTTTCAATTGCCATTTTTAATTGAAAATCCCTCTTATTATATGATTGTGGATAATGAAATGAATGAAGCAGATTTTATTTCGGAAATTGCTGAAAAATCTGACTGTGGGTTATTACTTGATATAAACAATGTTTATGTAAATAGTCAAAATCACAAATATGACCCAGTGCAATTTCTTGATAATTTATCCATTGAAAGAACAGTACAAGTCCATATTGCAGGACACTTAAACAAAGGAAAACTAATAATTGATACCCATGGAGAAGCAATTATCAATCAAGTATATAGCCTATTAAAAGAACTATTAAAAAGATGTACACCAAAAGCTATATTACTTGAGCGTGATTTTAACTTTCCCAACTTTTCTGAATTGTTAAATGAAATAAGTAAGATTCAAAAAATCGTAAAAAGCTATGCTGTTATGCCACGAGATTCTTCTCGATCTAATAAAATTGTTTCAATGGGTTTAGTATAGCGTTCTGATACTTGTTGTAGTTTTTGAGATTGTTTTTTATTTTTACCAATTTCATACTGTTCAGAGAGTAGTTTAGCAAAATCACTAATAAACTTATATATCCTTGCTCTCTTTTCTGGGTGTAGATTAGCATCTAGTTTAGTTTTATTCCCAGGGAAATTATTAACTAGCTCAGTAAGTTCAGCTTCAGCTTGTCCAATATTAGCTTGTGTAATTTGTGGTAATTTAATTTCACTTGGGGTGGTATTAATAATTTTTATTAATTGTTGTGGTGATAATTTTCCTATTTTTGTTTCTATTGATTTCTGATTTGTGGGTCTTAATCCTCGTTCATAGTCACCAGCATTATATATATTTGAAGACTCAAGCCACTGTTGTACTTTAGAAGTATCACCCACATTACTATAATATTGCATTATATTTTGAGCATAGTTTAGTATAAAATTATATATTCCTATTTGTCCCCTTAATGAAATATCTTTCATATCTTTGCCACTAATTGGAAACCTATTGATTAGCTTATTTAATTCTTCTTCAGCTTGTTGAATATTATTAGCATTTATTTTTGGTGGGCAAACAGAGCCAGTATTGTTAATTGCTATTTTCCGTAGTCGCTCTGGAGTAACTTCTCCGACACTAGTACCTTGTGCAATAATACAATCATTTCTAATATTAGAAGATATTGCTCCTAATGATGCAAACTTATCACTCAAAGAGATAGATTGATCATTACTAGCTTCACTCTCATCTTTAGAAGGCAAGAATTTACTAAATAGTTTTTGTAGAAATTCAAGATTTAAATTGCCTAATATTGAAGCCATAATAAAGCTATCGGTATTAGAAGGATTAATCATTAGCTTTATTCTTACATAAATGCTAACCCTACTCGTTTCACCTATATATTTAATGATGTTTTTAAAATTTGCCGATTAGCTTTTTAGGTCTTAGATTTAAAATCTTTTTGGAGTGCTTATGAGTATAGGTCCTACTAGTTCACAAGGCCAACAAACTACAACACAACCTACTGGAACTCAACAACCTGGTCAACCAGCAGCTCAACAAACCAATCAACCAGCAGCTCAACAAGAAATAAGGGATCAAAGTGGAAATGTAATTGGGACTTTAACCGGTGATGAAATAAGAAACCCAAGTGGGGCTGTACTTGGTCGGGTAGTCAGAAATGCAAGTGGAGAAGTTACATCAACAGCATGGAATATAAATCAACTAGGATCTCTACCAGCCAACTCACCACTTCGACAACAATACAATGCATTACAAAATGATGTTAATACCCGACGCCAAGAGTTACAAACCTCAGCAAGAGGACTTGATACTAGGATTCGTGGTGCTGAAGCTAATATGAGAAATACCGAAAGGGAGATGGAGGATATTAACGGTGTTTTTACTGGCTTTTTTTCTAGAGTAACTGGTACCAGAGCTGCTCTGCAAAGAACTTTAGATGCTGATACACGATACAGAGATAATCTCGTTAGTCAAAGGGACAGACAAAACACTACCATGCGTGAAGTAGATCGGCTTATTCAATCAGGTAACCTCTCAGAAGCTCATGCATTACTTAATGGAAACGAAGCTCGATATAGACAAGAAATGCGAGGAGTAGGAAGACAAGCAATATTAGATTTACAAGCTGCAAATCAGGATTTATCCCAAGCAGCACAAAGCGCTGCAAGATGGGAATCAGGATTAACAACTGCAAGAAATGTCTGTGTAGTAGGGGGTGCAATAATAGCAACTGGTGGATTTGCAGCAGCAGGATTTATACCAGCTGCAATAGCTGGCACAGTAGCTGGAACAAGTATTGGAGCACTAAGTAACACTGCTGGAGCAATATCTCAAGTAGGACATGGAAATATGTCAGCTGGTGATGCTACTATGCAAGCATTAAGACAAACAGGACAAGATGCTTTAACATCAGCACAAGTTGGAATTAGCGGTGGAGCTGCTGGAAGTGTTGGACGAGGCGCAGGTGCACTACTTGGAACAGCAAGAGCAGGAACTCTTGCAGGAAGATTAACCATAGGAGCCTCAGCAGGAACTACAGGAGGGTTTACAGGTAGTGTATTAAATACAGGTACTAATATTGCCCTGGGAAGAGAGAGGAGAACAGCAGGACAAATAGCTGTGGATACAGTAGCACAAACATTGACAGGAACACTATCAGGAGTTGCTGGTGCAGGAACACAATTTAGATTAGACCGATTAGCTTCTCAACAAGGAGGTACTACTAGTGCATTACAACAAGTTTTATACAGAGGAGCAGGGGAAGTAGCAGCTCCTCTTGCACTGGCTACTGGTGGAACACATTTAGCACACTCTTTAACAGGAAGAGAAGCTCCTGGATTAGAACATACTTTGGAAAGTGCTGCTTCGAACATATTAGGGGCATATGTTGGTGCTAGAGTATCAGCCGCACATAATCAGGGTGCAACATCTACACGACAAATTTTCCAACAAGAATTCCTTAGTGCACCTACACTGGGTAGATTGTTTTCACGAACACAGCCCCCAGCAGCTCCAGGAGCTAATCCTACTCTAGGAATTACTCAATCTCAGCCTGCACAACAAGGTTCAACAACTACAATACCACACAGTGAACTACCTCCCTCTATACAAAACAGTAATGCATTTAGATATGCTAACGGAAATACACGTGCCACTCATGGTAGTGGAAACAGAACTCCAAGAAGTGTAGCAGTTGAAGTAGACAGTAATTTACCGCAAGGAGCTAGACCTCAGGCAGAAGTAGTAG
>JAHFBD010000139.1 GCA_023250175.1 Candidatus Melainabacteria bacterium | reverse complement strand
TTTGGTTTAAAGGAAAAGATTTGGGTGATGTAAGAGATAGAGTATTAGTCAGGGCTGATGGAAGACCAACATATTTATTGCCTGATATTGCTTATCATATTGACAAATTTTCTCGTGGATACAGTAAATTAATCACTATCTGGGGGGCTGATCATCATGGTCAGGAAGTTAGTTTAAAAGGAGGACTAAAAGCGCTTGGATATGATGATTCCAAGCTGGAGATTGTTTTTGTTCAGCTTGTAAGCTTAAAAAAAGATGGACAAGAAGTAAAAATGTCTAAACGTGCTGGTACTGTTGTAACTGTTCAGGAAGTTTTAGATGAAGTAGGTGCTGATGCCTTTCGATATTTCCTAGTAGAGTCACATTCGAATAACAGAATGGTCTTTGATATTGATCTTGCTAAAAAACAAGATAAAGACAATCCTGTTTATTATATTCAGTATGCGCATGCACGGTGCTGTAGTATTTTTAGACAGGCTGTTCAAGAATATGGAGACTTAAATCTTATAAAAAACAAAGAATTGCTTTTAAATTTGTTTCTGGTGAATAATCAAGAGTCAGAAGTAACAAAATCACTAGTATTGAAAATCTTAGATTTTCCTGAAGAAATTGCTTTAGCTTCTAATAACAGAACTCCAAATCGTATCGCAAACTATTTAAAAGATTTAGCTTGTGAATTTCATCAGTTTTATACAATTTGTCGTGTTATATCAAAAAAAGAAGAAGATTTAACTAAAGCTCGATTATGTTTAGTCGAGGCTGTAAAATTAACCATTGCAAATGGACTGAAAATATTAGGTATAACAGCTCCTGAAGCAATGTAATTAAAATTTACTGATTCAATGATAAAATAACGATATGGCCGAAACTCCTTATTGTCCACTTCTAAGTATAAACAAAGAGGTTCCTGCCTTATGTCAGGAAGAGCTTTGTATGTGGTATGTAAAGCAGTTAAAACTTTGTTCAGCAACGGTATTGGCTTATACAAATGCTTTAAATCTCCAAACCCCGGCTAAACCTACAACAACTTCAACTCAACAACCAGCTACACAAACTGCTAAACAATCAGTTAACCAGCCTTTAACCCCGCAAGCAAAAAAAGAACAACCTAAAATAAATCCATTTGCTTTAGATGATTTAGATTAAATACATCGTTTATATGACTTGTTTAAGAATCAAAATCAAGATAAGATCGTCACTATAAAATATGAGTATTCCATTAAAAAAAGAAAGTACAAGCTTAGAAGGTTTTGAGCAGTTATGGGAACCTGAGCAAGCACAATCTGCAGATGTCATATCAAATCAAATACACTCTATCTTAAAAGTATTAGTAGACGATAGAATTGCTCTTAAACAAGAACATACTTTGGTTAGTGAACTCAAACAACACATAAGCTCCTTAGAAACTCAGATTCAAAAAGTAAGCTGGCAATTGGGTCAGAGAGAGCAGGAATTATCAAATTTACATAGTGAATACTACCAGGTAAAAGCTGAAAAAGAAGCGATGGAAAAACAAAACAATAATTATAAAGAGATTTTACAGGAAAATAAAGAAGTAAAGCGCTTGGCAGAACAATTATCAAACCATATTCTTCAAGAAAAAGCTAAAAATGAACAACTTGTTGAGCTTTTACAAACACTAAAAAAACCAGAATTAAAAAAAATTGCTAAGAAGCTTGGTATTTAAATAAGCTCTTACCTAGTAATTCCAAATCGCTTCTCGTAATGGGTATCTAACCTTTCTTGAAATGGAGCTAGTAGTTTATACATTGACCAGAAATCATTTTCTGAGATTTCAACCAATGTAGCCCCATTAGAACCTGCAATAACGTTTGCGCTACGGGGTTCGCCAGATAAAAACATAGCTTCACCAAAGGGGACTCCTGCTTTTAACTCAAAATCTTTTACATTATCACCAGGCTGAATTATTACACTACCTTTAGCAGTTAAGTAAAACTTATTATTACCCTTCTCACGGGCTTCATCAAGTGTTACTCCTTTTTTAATTATTAATTCCCCACTTTCATAAGTCTTTAATGCAATATCTTCTAACGGTAATGAAGTAAGATCCTTTAATGATATAGAGTTGGCTTGTGCACAAAGAACCCTATGAAAGGCTCTTCTATTCAAGTGTTCAATTAAATGATCAATCCCAAGTCTACCAGCTACATAAGCATAGTAATTGTGCACTTCACCTTCTTTATCAGTCTCCAACAAAGATTTTAATCTATTAAATTCACCTTCATTAACAGCTTTAAATTTATTAATAGCCTCAATCCCTCTTTCTACAAAATATTTTATGCATTCTACTCCTTTTGGAATATTAATATTTGGAGCTTGTTTTGCGGCATTATAAAGTATTTGTAACCCACCAGGACTTAATGGTTTTTTCTGTTCTGCTAAAATTACAAGCCCATCATTACTTCCACTTCCATCCACATCTCCAAATCCAAAGTCTTGAATTAAGCTTACAAAACCAATGTTATCAATACTTCCAATGCTTTCTACCGGATTGTGAATGTCTGCATTGTAGTCTTTATTTGGTACAGTAAAACCAATAGGACCGATATTTTGATTTAAATGAAGCTCAGTAACTAGTCCTTTTACAAACCTTTCAATATCAAATCCGGTTTCTTTTAGCTTAGAGCCTAACTGGCTGTCAGATAAAAGTTCCTTACCTAATTTATAAGCCAGCTCTGGAAGAACTGCTACTGCACGTAAAGGGTCTTCAAAATTTGTAACTAAATTAAAATGTGCCGAGTCAAGCAATAAAGCACAATGTTGCAATGCTTCTGTTGGATTTTGATTTTGTTCAATAGCAGTTTTAGCTACTTGCTTAACTATCTTTGAAAATGGTTCAAAATGTTCTTCAATGGTAGGAAATGGTCTTGTACCATCAGGAAGTGCCTTATTCATATAGTTTTCAAAGCCTATCTTTAAAGGCTTTCCGTCTAAAGACCATTTGCCAATTGCATGCGTTGCTATTTCAGCATATTGCTTAATAGCATCTTCACTGTTACGGTCTGATATATGGACAACAACATTTCTTGCTCCTAGCTTATTAGCAAAATCTATCGTGTCTTTAATAATTTGAACATTGTCTGCAGCATCCTCTAACACTGATACAAACTTTATCTTGGGATGTAATGGACCAACTATAGGAGAATGTACTGTAAAGGTAAGTCCAAGAGTCTTTCCTAATTCCCTGATTCTTTCTATCTCTTTATCAGTATATTCACCAGGTAATCTTTTTATTGGATCAAAAGGTAAAAGATCTGCAGCAAATTCTACATTTTTAATCCCACGTTCAAAGCAATCTAATAAAAATTGAATTGGTGAAACAGTTTGTGTGTCTATTAATGGTTTAAAAAATAAAGATTCACCTATAGTAAGGTTTTTATCATAAGGAATAGGAGCATCTTGTCTTAAGTTTGCAATTAAAAGCTGAAGGCTTTTTACAGGACCTGTTTGTGTAATTATATTTGTAAGTTCTTTAGCAATAGGATTTACTCCATTTTTGTTTATAAGCTGTTTATCAACATCATTTGGATCCACTCCATACTTTTTACAAATCCATCTATGGGTAAGCACAATTTTTGAATATAGTACAGGATCATTAATAACAGCTTCATAAGCGTTGATCTTTGTATTTTCATTAAGACTAATTGTTGGAATTACTTTTTTAATAAATCTTAAAGCAGCATCGTCATTAGCATATTGTTTAATTAGTTTTCTTATTAATTGTTCTTTTTCATCCGGGCTATTAGCTCCAAGCATAAAACCATGTTCATAAACTACTGCAAGTTTTGTTAAAACCTGGGGTTTAAATAAAACTCGCTCAATAACTTGCGGAGCAATATTTTTATCTAAAGCTGCTTCCAGAACTAAATCAGCAATTATTGGAAGGGTTTCTGGTTCCAGATTAAATTTGACAGGATTTTTATATGTTGTTGTATTTCCATTAATAGACTCTATTGGTTTATATTCTAAGCTACTTAAATATGATCTGGCTTCATTATTTAATTCTGATAATGTATCTGTTGTAATTAAATCAGTAATTATATTTAAGATGTCTGTGGTTTTTAGTTTCTGGGAAGCTAACAATTTAAGCTGTGACATTGCATTTGCAATAGACATTTCAGCCTTCCACTGATTTTCTTCTTGTTTAATATCAGGTAATCCTTCTACATTTTTTTCAGGTACTAGCTGGGCTCCTAATTGAGTACTTATATCTTTTTTAGGCAATACTGTGGTATTAGAAACAGGTGTGGTTTCCATTATTTTCTCCTTAAATATTTCTTACACTTTTTATAACGAAGGCTTAAACTTTTTTATTCCAAGTAAAACTTAAGGAAATATAAAAAGCTTAAACTTTTTCTTTTAAATTGTGATTACAGAATGATTTGTCAATAATTAGCTAGGTCTCAAGAGATACAAATAAATATCTATCCAAGCCATTGTAATCTTTTCCTATTTTATAGTTATTCAGCTTCTTTTTACTTAATAATGTTTCCAAGTCCTTAACTAAAGGAGGATCAATTTCAAAAGCTAGCATAGTAGATATAGGTTGCCTTCTATATATTAATTCAACAATTCTCTCATAATAAATTAACCCGGTTTTATTTTCCATCGATCCACATAGTGCTATTTTAGGCTCATGTTTAACCTCGGGCTGGAAAGTATTATAAATTGCTTCTTTTATATATGGGGGGTTAGAAATTACTAGGTTAAAATTATTGTTTTCAAATAATGTTTCAGCTTGTTTTGAAAAGATATCACAGATAGAAAATTGAATTTTATCTTGAACATTATTTTGCTTTGCATTTTCATATGCAACATCTATAATTCCCCTTTCAATATCAATTGCAACAATTTGTGAGTTTGGGATCAGTCTAGCAAGTGCAATAGCAATGATTCCAGAACCAGTACCTATATCTAATATTTTTACTGTGGCAGAAGCAGATTGGAATGTACTTATATAAATAATTTCTTCTACTAGAATCTCTGTCTCGGGTCGCGGTATTAAAACTTTATTATTTACCTTTACCTCAAAGTCCATAAAATAGGCTTTACTAATAAGGTATTGAAGAGGTGTTCTAGATTTAATTCTTTCATTTACAACATTTTCAATCTTGTGAAAATTATCTTCTCCAAACTCTTTAGATAGAATTAAGATTTCTTTTTTAGCTTCCTTTTCTTCAATACCTGCTAATATCAGTTTTTGAACAAACTTTTGTTCTATTTCTTTTTTACTTTTTGATTCTTGCATGTTAGGCTTTACTGTACTCTTCCAAAATCATCTTCTATTCGTACAATATCATCCTCACCAAAATAACTTCCTGTCTGCACTTCAATAATCTCAGCTTCTTCATCTCCAATATTTTCTATCCTATGAACCGTTTTTACAGGAACTGTTATTGTCTCACCATATGAGTAAATCTTTTTTTTATCTCCAAGGGTAATTTCTACTTTTCCTTTTACAATAATCCAAGTTTCTGTTCTTTTATGATGATATTGCAAGCTAAATCTTTTCTTGGGGTTTATTACTAACTTTTTTACTTTGCATATCTCATTATCAAGAAGAACCATATATCCACCCCAAGGACGGGTTTCTAATTTTAATTGCTGATTATTTAGTCCTGGATTGTGTTTGTTGTGTTGCACATTAGGTATTATATCGTGTTTTTAATACTTAAAAAAAACTCTTTATCCTTCTCATGCGTCAGTAATGTAGCTACTTCATCTTTTTCTACCCACCTAGCCTCTGGATTATCGGGATCTACAGGTTTTAACTCTTCTTCATTTGTAGTAAACAAAAACATATAAATTACTTTTAATTCTGATTTATCATCCCCACCATCTAAGGAAATTTTATATCGCTCATATGTGGGTAATTCACTAACAAAAGTTAGCTTTCTTATTCCTGACTCTTCATAAATTTCTCGAATTGCTGCTTCAAGTTTTTCCTCGCCCTTATCTATATGTCCTTTAGGTAGAGACCATGAGTTCCAATTTTGATTGACGACAAGTATTTGTCCTTTTTTATTTGTTACAACACCACCAGCACTATAGGTTTTTTTCATAGCTATATTGGTTTCTATCTACCGCTGATTTTTTCGCTGTACTCCCAAACCTGGCTTTCCATAGTGTTGCGGCTCTGTCACTTATAACACCTTC
>JAHFBD010000138.1 GCA_023250175.1 Candidatus Melainabacteria bacterium | reverse complement strand
AGAATGTTATATGAAACTTGTTTAGATGTTTGGAGAAGTGGTTGGTCAAACTGGGTTGTAATAAGTATTCTGACATCTGTTCTTGCAATATTTGGGTTTGTTTTACAGGTATCATTCGGATTAAATTTAATTGGTGAGAAATTAAATGATCAATTAGAGTTTTCAGTTTATTTGGCAGAAAATGTTAATGTTAAAGAATTTGCAGTTAATTTAGGAAAGCAACCATATGTGAAGCGTGTAGAGGTTATTGATAAGGATGTTGCATGGGGGGAATTTAAGAAAAATTTCATTGTTGGTGAAGACTTTCAAAATCCTTTACCAAATACAGTACATGTAAGAGTAGCAAGACCAGATTATTTAAAACCCACAATTATTTTTACCAGAAAGCTTCCTGGAGTGATTGATATAAATTATGCTCCTGGAGTTTTAGGTTTTATAAATAAATTAAAAGCTTTACTTCAAGTTGTTGGCACTATCATTACACTACTTTTAGTATCTGTAACTATTGTAATAACAGGGAACACTATACAGCTTGTAATTCATTCAAGACAAAATGAGATTGAGGTTTTAAGACTAATGGGAGTAGAGGACTGGTATATAAAAGGTCCATTAATATTACAAGGAGTTTTTTATGCTCTCCTTTCAGCTACTTTAGCAATAATACCTCTTATTATGCTACAAACTTTTTTATGGGAAACAGCTCAGAACCTTATTGGTGGTGTTCTACCAACAGGTTTATCTGAAGATTACAATTTAAACGTCTGGAGAATTTACTATATTTTATTGGTTTTTGGTGTAGTTGTTAGTGGAGCAGGTTGTTTTTTGTCAGCTAAAAAATATTTAAAAATATAGTCTTATTAATTATGCAAAATGAACTCCTTAAGCAAAATGATTCTAATGTTATGAGGGATTTTGCTATAAAGTCTTATAGCAAGATAAATCTTGGCTTATGGGTGAAAGAAAAAAGAACTGACGGCTATCATGAAATTGAAGCGATATTTCTTGAAAATAAAGGTTTATATGATGATATAGAAATAAGACTTGAGAATAATAATAAATCAGATATTAATGTGTTTTTTCTGCAGGAAAAACTAAATCAAAAGGTCTTAAATACTGAAAATCTTGCATATAAAGCAGCAAGCAAATTTTTAAATAAAATCAAATTTTGTGGTAATTGTATTATTAAAATCAATAAGCAAATTCCATTAGAAGCTGGTTTGGGTGGTGGTAGTTCAAACGCTGCATATGTTTTAAAGGGCTTAAATCAAATGTTTAATTCCCCACTTTCTTTAGATGAATTATTAGATTTAGCACTTCAAATAGGCTCAGATGTTCCATTTTTCATATATGGAAAAGCTTGCTTGGCAAAAGGAAGAGGAGAAGTATTAACTCCATTAAATAATGCCCTGAAGCTCGATGTAAAAATAGTTAAACCTGAAAAAATATCGATTTCTACAAAATGGGCATATGATCAAATAGACTCAAGAGAATTTTTTACTGATCATAATGATGAAATATTAAATCTAATAACGGCTATGCAAAGAGGTAATCTTGAGCTTCTTTTAAAGAATACTTTTAATGACTTTGAAATGGTTGCTTTTTCATATCATCCGGAATTAGTTATAGAAAGAAATAAGCTACTTAGTGATGGATATAGATGTGTAAGACTTTGTGGTTCAGGGTCAGCTTTATTTGGAATTCGGTAGTTTATTAATATTTTCTTAACTTAGTAGTTATTTCTATCACATTATTTAGAGATAGTTAACCTAAATTTAAACTTAAATTGTAAAGATCTTTAAGTATGTAAGCTTTGTATAGATGTTAAATAGTTATAAGTAGAAGTTAAGCAAATAAAAAACAAATGTTTATTTTAAATACAATTCAGGCCAAAGTTACACCAAATGATAATGTTGGAGTTGTTACTCCACAACCAGCTGAATCATCGGTAACTGTACAAACTTCATCAAGTCGATCTCAAGAGTCTGATACATTTACTACAAGATTTTCAGGTGTTAAGCTTCTTGAAGTATTTAGACAGTCAAGTGATTCGCCAACTGTGAAACTAGAGCTTTTAAATCTGTTATTTCAAAATATAAAATCAAATACGCTTAAACAATTAATGCAGTCTATTTTAAGCCAGGAAGTAATAAGGGAGCTTGAAGAAGAAAGATTAAAAGAAGAAAAAGAAAATCAAGAACGCCGTGAAGTAATGGAAGCTAACCTTAGCAAGCCTGCTTGGGATGTAGCTGGTGCAGCAAATAATCTCAAGGCATTCTTAGATAAGAAAAACATTTCACCAGAATTGAAAGCAATGGTAGAAGAGTTAATCGCAGAATTACTTTTTCAGGCAGAAACGGTTGCTAAAATAGAAGCAAGAAAAGGTAAAACTGAGGTGGCAACCGCTTTTGCTGGGGCTTTGGCTGATATGCCTGAAGCAGCTGCTATAGCAAATGATGCTCAGCAGATTGCAAATGCTGTAGTTGCAGAAAAAACAAAAACAAAAGAAGAGAAAAATAGTGTAGAGATTAGACTTCAAAATCCTAACAGTGCTGAAGATATAGTAAGCTTACTGAAACGAAAAGAAGAATTAAAAGATATTACGACAGCATAGATTACATTTCAACTTGGTCAGTCTTTTCTAAATTTGAATTTGGGTTAACAATTAAATCTAATTTTGGTTTTTTATCTTTTGTTTTATTGATTACTATTTGTGCAGGGTTTCCAGCAACTTTTGTATAAGCAGGTATGCTTTCAACTACAACAGAACCCATAGCAACTTCAGCACCTTCGCCAATAGTTATAAATGGAGCAATAAATGAACCTGCTCCTATCTTTGCACGTTCTCCAATAGTAACACCAGGTCCAATTGTTACAGTTGCTCCAATATTTGCTTTTTTGTTGACAATTACTCCAGGGCAAATTGTCACAAATCCTCCAATAGAGGCATCTTCTCCTATATCAACATAACCCACTACAATTTTTCCATTTTCTTCAAATAAATGATTAAAGCACCTACTTCCCCATCCTATAGAGGCTCCTCTTCTCAATCTTGTCCATCCCCTGAAAACTGGGTCAATGGTTACCTCTGGTGCAAGGAAAACATTTTCTTCTATTTGTACTCCTGCAATTTTAAGCAAGATTTCTTTAATGTTACTCATTGGTAATAGGCTTGCAATTTTTGTTACATAACCTCTTCCAATCATATGTTCTTTTATTCCAAACTCATATGTAGAAAATGTTGCATTACGTTGGGCATCATTTTTGTCTAAAGTGAAGACATAGTAAGCTCGTGGATTTTTTCTTTTTTTATTATTTTTATCCCAGGCTCTTATTTTTTGATAGTATTTTCCTTGTTTATAAAACTGATCAATAAAATCTCTTGGATTTGATAATAATTCTTCAAGCCAGTAATTTGATGTCATAAATTGTTTATTCCCAAAGAGTACTTAACACTTATATATTGTAAACAAAATTGTATCAATTAGAAGCTTTAAAGCTAATTATTTGGTTACAGGGATATTGTCGTTAGGGTCTTTCTCTTTTTTCTTGATTGGATATTTTTGCCATCTTTTATGCCATAACATTATAGCTTTTGCTAGGAGTGTAGGATCATGTCTAACTAAGTCTTCTTCTTTTATTAAGTTTCTTGCGACAATTCTAACTCCTAGATTTTGTATAGTGTCAGCATCAATTACTATAGGTTCTTGACCCTTTTCTTTATATTTTTGTAGTAGTCGTTCAGGATGTCTGTCATTTAAGATAACTACATCTAATAAATGGGGATCCCCAGAGTGTTGTAAAAGAGCAAGAATATGTTCGCTAACTGTATAACCGGTTGTCTCTCCGGGTTGTGTCATTATGTTGCAGACATATACTTTATGAGCTTTTGATTCTTTAATTGCATTAGCAATTTCAGGGATTATTAGATTAGGAATAATAGATGTGTATAAACTACCAGGTCCAAATATAATTAATTCAGCATGATTAATGGCTTCTATAGCTTCTTGTTGAGCTTTTTGATTTTTTTCTGTATAAATTCTTTTTATTCTTCCCTGGGCTTGTGGAATCTTTGATTCCCCTTCTATTATTCTTCCATCGGTAAGTTCAGCAAAAATTTTCATAGGTTCAGGAGAGGAAGGCAGAACTGTTCCACTGCTTCTTAATATTAGGCTTGCTGCATGAACAGCTTTAATAAAATCTCCTCCCATGACTTCTCTTAAAGCTGTTAAAAACAAGTTACCAAAGCTGTGTCCTTCTAAGTTTTGCCCACTCTTGAATCGATACTTGAAAAGTTCTGTAATAATTTTGTCTTCATCAGCTAGTGCGGCAATGCAATTTCTAATATCACCAGGAGGTATAATCCCAAGCTCTTCTCGTAGTCTTCCAGAACTCCCGCCATCATCTGCTACGGTTACAATTGCAGTAATATTGGTAGTATAGTGTTTAAGCCCTGATAACAATGTACTTAATCCAGTTCCTCCTCCAATAGTAACTATATTTGCACCACGACTAAGAGAGTGGAGCTTATCTAAAGCATCTAAAACTGACTTGTCTGCAAATTCTGGAGCAATTGCTTTTACTACTTCTTTATTTGCATTAACAAAGGCATAAATAATTAGTGCTGTACAAATAAAGATTGATATAGTGCCAGAAACATAGGTCGGCATTATCTTTGCTGTTTCTTGAATAAAAAACCAGCTAAGATCTCTTAGCTTTGTAACCGGTCTTAGTTCAAGTAGCAGAGCAGCTCCAAACAAACCAAAAACAGAGCCAATCAGTCCAAGAAAAATCCATTTTTTTAATCCGGGAAGTAAAAAACGTCTTATACTTAATTCTTTTTTTTGGTAAATCACTAACCTTGCCTTTTTAGTTTTTATTCTTTAGTCTGAGAAACATTATATTTGCTTAATTGTGTGTGGTAAATAGTTAATTTACTAATTAAAGGATTATTTCTTAAACATTTTGCTAACTGTTCAGTTATATATGGAGACCGATGTTGTCCACCTGTACAACCAATTGCAATTATAATCTTGTCTTTATTAGACTTAACGTTCCTATCAATAATATATTCAGTCCAAATAATTAGCTTTTCTACAAAGTTTTTTGTATCAGCATCGTTGTTAAAGTATTCAATTACGTCATTATCTAAGCCAGTTAAGGGTTTTAATTTATCGACATAATAAGGGTTATTTAGGAATCTGACATCAATTAAGTAATTAACACTAGGTTGAGAGTTATATTTGAAGCCAAAAGAAATAAGCTCTATTATCATTTTCTGTTACTTTCTTATCATATAATAGGTAGGATGCGAGATGTAAAGTATATAAAATTGAACTTTAAACAAATTATATCTAACATCTTACCTAAATTAATAAAGAATGGTTACTGCCTAGCTATAATATATAAGACTATAAATAAGCTTTTTGTGTGATTTATTCACCAAAAAGCGCCATGTTAAGGAAGAGCGAGTTGAGCATTAGTGCGAAATGAGCGGTAGGTAGAAACGAATAATGACTAATCAAAATATACGTAATTTCTGTATTATTGCTCATATTGATCATGGTAAATCTACCTTGGCAGATAGGCTTTTAGAATTGACTGGAAGTATCTCAAAGCGTGAAATGAAGGCACAAATATTAGATAACATGGACTTGGAGCGAGAAAGAGGCATAACCATTAAATTACAAACAGTCAGAATGAGGTATCAAGCTTCTGATGGTGAAGAATATATATTAAATTTAATTGATACGCCTGGACATGTAGATTTTAACTATGAAGTTTCCCGTAGTCTTGCTGCTTGTGAAGGAGCTTTGTTGGTGGTTGATGCAAGTCAGGGTGTAGAAGCTCAGACTTTAGCAAATGTTTATTTAGCCTTAGAAAATAATCTTGAAATTATACCAGTAATCAATAAAATAGATTTACCAGGTGCAGAACCGGAAAGAGTAAGAAAAGAAGTTGAAGAGTTAATAGGAATTGATACTTCTGGCGCAATATTAATAAGCGCAAAAACCGGTATAAATGTTGACAAAGTATTAGAAGCCATTGTAAAAACGGTACCACCACCAAAAAACAATATTGATAAGCCATTAAGAGGATTGATCTTTGATAGTTATTTTGAGAGTTATAGAGGGATCATAATTTATTTTAGAATTTTTGATGGAGTTGTTAAAGTCAATGATGAAATACTTTTTATGGCA
>JAHFBD010000137.1 GCA_023250175.1 Candidatus Melainabacteria bacterium | reverse complement strand
CTATAGTGCAATAGATGCAATTCCTACAGGAGCGTTAACTTTAGATCTTGCGCTTGGAATAGGTGGTGTTCCACGAGGAAGAATTATAGAAGTATTTGGACCAGAGTCAAGTGGTAAAACTACTGTTGCTATGCATATTTGTGCTCAAGCTCAAAAATTGGGGGGCATTGCTGCAGTTGTAGATGCTGAGCATGCTTTAGATCCTGAATATGCAAAAGCCTTAGGAGTGAATACTGATGATCTTTTAGTTAGTCAGCCTGATACAGGTGAGCAAGCTTTAGAAATTACTGAACAGCTTGTTAGATCTGGTGCTATAGATGTAGTGGTAATAGACTCAGTCGCTGCACTAGTTCCCAAAGCAGAGATTGAGGGTGAGATGGGTGACTCACACATGGGATTACAAGCAAGGCTAATGTCTCAAGCTCTTAGAAAACTAACGGGCATTGTTAGTAAAACAAAGAGCGTTGTTATTTTTATTAATCAAATGAGACAAAAGATAGGTGTAATGTATGGGCCAACAGAAACTACAACAGGGGGAAATGCTCTTAAATACTATGCTACAGTAAGGCTTGATATCCGTAGAATAGAAACCTTGAAAAAAGATACGGTTGAATATGGTAATAGGATTCGAGTAAAAGTAGTAAAGAACAAAGTTGCTCCACCATTTAGAGTTGCTGAATTTGATCTTATTTATGGAAAAGGAATTAGCTTTGAAAGTTCTCTTTTAGATGTAGCTTGTAGCTTTGATGTAATTCAAAAATCTGGCACATGGTTTAGCTATGGTTCAGAGAGGATTGGGCAAGGAAGAGAAAAGTCTGTAGATGTTTTAGCTTCTAATCCTAAGCTCTTAAAAGAAGTAGAAGCAAAAGTTCGAGTAAAAATACAAGAGCTTAGAACCCAAGCTAGTCCAGCTCTGAACACAGAAAGCGAAAATGAATTAGAGTTGGATGAGAAAGAGGATGTTTAGCTAGAGAAGAGCTTCCTTCATTTTTTGCAAAGTAAACTCCTCTATTTGGGGGAGCTTACTTTAATGGATAACTCTTCATTAATTAGGTTCATATATAATCCCTCCATTAACCAAATAATCGTGACTTAAGAAGTCAAGGAGGGAAGCATGTCTTCAGTCGAAAGAATTAATCCAGCACAAAGTCTGCCTGGAGAAAATAAGGCACTTAATTCCTCTGATGATCCAGATGCTATCCTCTTAAATCAATTGGGTGATAATATTTCTAAACCTCAAGTATTAGCAGGCACTAAAAAGAATTTTATTTTAGATAAATTTGATAAGGATGGTGATGGGAAACTTAATCTTTATGAGCTTGAGTCTTATTTTAAAGTAAATCGTGGAAGTTATGATAAAAACAGTAAGAAGTTTATTGACAGTAAAGTTTCTGTTGATATTGTTACTGATGACTTAAAGAAGTATGACAACAATGGAGATGGTTTTATTGGTTATCATCTTAATACCAATGGCTCTGAAGGTAAGGAGACACTCTTTAATGAAGGCAAGGCACTACTTCAGGATGCTAAACACAAGCAGGAACAAGAAGAAGGACAGAAAGCTATATTACATACTTATGATAAAGACGGTGATGGAAAAATTAATTCTGTTGAGCTTATGGCTTATTTTAAAGAACATCCTGGAAAGTACGAATACAATGTAGCCACTGACAGCGAAATTCCTGTTTATGATTGTTTCACTGATGACGTAAAGAAATGTGACTTAAATCACGATGGTGTTATTAGTTACAATGCTTATGCCCCTTATAAGAATGGTGCAGAAGGTGGGGCATTATCTGTTAATGCTAATATTCTAGAATTTGACAAAGACGGCGATGGAAAACTTAATGCTGCTGAGCTTGGAGCTTATTTTACAGCACATCCTGGTAGCTATGACAATCCTACCAAAGTTTCTGTTGGTATGCTCACTGATGACATAAAGAAATATGATTCTAATGGTGATGGTTATATTAGTCGCTATGCTGTTCCCGGCGCTAACAAAGAAGGTGAAGGATTTGTTGATGGTGTTTTGCTTTTAGCTGCTTTGGACAAAGATGGTGATGGACAACTTAATACTGTTGAGCTTGCTCCTTTCCTATTAGATCCTAATAGTCATAAGGATTTTAAGGTTAACATGAATGGTTTTTCTGCTGCTTTTATTACTGATGACTTAAAGAAATATGACATCAATAATGATGGTTTAATTGGATTTGTAGGTAGTTATCATGAAGCCATACCCATTATTAATCAATGTTTAGAGAATAATGATATTTTAGATAAGTTTGACACAGACGGCGATAGAAAACTTAATGCTGCCGAGCTTAAAGCTTATTTTGAAGCAAATCCTGGAAGCTATGATGCAGAAACCAAGCAATTTAATGATAGTAAAGTTTCTGTTGATATTCTTACTGACGATGCAAAAAAATATGACAAAAATAACGATGGTTTTATCAACTATAATATCAACAAGGGTTACTCTGAAGGCAAGGTACTACTTGGTGATACTAAATAAGTGTAATTTTTCAAAAGGCTGTATATAGTGGGAAATAAAAGAAGAAAAGTAATTATCTTTTCCCTGATCCCATTTTAAGTAAACCGACAAGAGGATTTCTTTGGGATTTTAACTCTTCAATCTCTTCTATTTGTTCTCTTATCTTGTGTTTGAGTTGTAAGATGTCTTGTTCATGTTTCTTTTGTAGAGTTAAGTTTTCTTTTTTATGTTGTTCGCTGGTGCTTACGTAGTAAGACTCCCATTCTTTTTGTTTGTTATCCACCAGAGTTTCTATTTGTTCTCTTAAAGTAGTAAGCTGTTCTTTATAACGCTCTTCAATCTCATGTTCCAGCTCAACGATTTCTTCTTCTGTTAATTCAAGTCTTTCTTTCAGTTCATAGGATTCTTCTTTTGAATGTTCTAACTCTTTAAGAAATTCTCTATTTTGTAAGGTTAATTCACTTATCTCTTTTTCTTTTTGGGTGAGGGTTTCTTGTAATTGTTTTGCTTTTTTGCTTTTTACTTGCGGTGAAGATACCTGGGCTTCTAATTGTGTTTTTTGTGTTAAAGTCTCCGAAAGCCTTCTATCCAGATTAATTATAATTTTTTGTTTTGCATCTAATTCTGCTTGAAGTGTTGAAATATCGCTTGTGCTCTTGGTAAATTTAGACTCTAGTTCTTTTTTTAAGGTTTCTTCAAGTTCCAGTGCTTTACTTCTTAAGATAGAAAGTTCTTGGCGAGCCAGATTTAAGGATTGTTTTAGTCTATAGATGGGTGATAAAGAAAGCAGTTTTTTGATTGATTCATTTCCTTCAAAATCAATGTTCATTAGGATCTCTGAAAATGAAGATAGCAGTTTAATTTCATTGTATGTTAACCCAGATTCTCTTAGCTTATGAAAAGTTTGAATTGAGTGTAAATCTTCTTCTGTAAAGTTCTCTGAATTACCAGAAGAAATAGAAGGTGTACTCATCTGTAACTCATGTTCATAAAGGGTTAGAGTATCTTCCTCAATGTTTAGCTTTTGTAAAACCTCTTCACGGCTTAATTTTTCTTGTTCTGCCATATATAAATATATCCTTCAATAAAAAACATTTATGTATAAAGTCTATTATTTATATTACCATTAATGTAGAAAAGCAAAAAGTACATAAATAAGAAATAAGGGTTACTACCTAGCTATAATATAGAAGACTATAAATAAGCTTTTTGTGTGATTTATTCACCAAAAAGCGTAGGAACTGAAAAGCGAGTTGAGCATTAGTGCGAAACGAGCGGTAGGTAGAAACAAAAAATGAGATTAGATAAAGTGTTTTCAAAAAAAAATGAACCAAGCTTAAAGAAATTTTATTTTCTTATCTTCTTAACCATTGCTATTTGCCTATCGTTGCAGTGGTTCAATTGTCCAGAAGCCAATGCTCTAGATGACAAGGGAAGCATTCAGGATGATGTCAGTATAATTATTAAGCCTGAACGAGTAATGATAGGAGATACTGTTGTTGTTAAAGTGGCTAGAAGTACAGATACAAAAGAATCCCCGAAAATATACTTTGATAAAACTAAAATTCCTGTATTTGTTTTGGATGATAAATGGTTTAGAGGTTTAATACCCGTTAGTGCAAGTACAAAAGCAGGCAAATATCAATTAGAAGTATTTTATAAAAACAAAGAAAAAAAATTAGATTTAAATATAGCTGAAACAAAATATCCGTTAGAAAATCTTACTCTTAGTAAAGAAGTTGCAGCACTAAATGCCAGTAAGATTGAAAAATCTTTAGTAGCACAAGCACTTAATTCTGAGAGTTCTAATAAGCTTTGGAGTAGTAAGTTTATTTTTCCAAGCAGTGGCCGTAAATCTACGGTATATGGAGTAAAAAGAAAGATTAATGGAAGTTTAGATCCAGATTATTTTCATAAAGGATTAGATTTTGCAGCTTCAACAGGTAGTAATGTAATAGCTCCGGAAAATGGAAAAGTAATTTTAGCTGGATATCAACCAAAAGGATTTGTTGTAAATGGAAATTGTATATTTCTTGATCATGGACAGGGTGTTATTACTGCATATTTGCATTTAAGTGAGATAAGTACTAAAGAAGGAGATTTTATAAAAAAAGGACAAATAATTGGTAAAGTTGGTAGTTCTGGAATTGCAAGTGGACCACATTTACATTGGGGATTATATGTACACGGAATGACAGTAGATCCTTTGGTATGGACAAGTCAGATAATAGAGTAATTTTACAAGTTGTTATACAGAATAAATTTTGGCTTTTACTATAAATACTTTAAGTTACAATAGAAATGTTTGGCAAGTTTATTAATAAAAAACTAACCAGTTTAAAAATAGAAAGAGGAGATAAAGAAAAATGCTAAAGAAACTTACCTTATTACTTTATGCAGTTATGTTAATGGTTTATATGACTGCATGTGCAGCACCAAAGCAAGAAGAAGTTCAAGCTCCTGAAGAATCTGAGACAACAGAAGAAGCCTCAGAAGAAGCTTCAGAAGCTGAAGATACTGAAGAAGCTGGTGAAGCTGAAGAAGCTAAAGAAGAAACTAAAGAGGCAGAAGAGCCAAAAGCTGAGAAAAAAGAAGAAGCAAAACCAGCAGCTGAAGAGAAAGCAGCAGCTCCAGCAGCAAAGCCAGCAGCTGAAGAAAAAGCACCAGCTCCAGAAGCAGCACCTGCAGAAAAAGCCGCTGAATAGTTCAGGGGAATAAAATAGATGCTAATTAAGAAAGGTACTGTTATAAGGTACCTTTTCTTATTAAGTGGTTAAGGAGGTTTTAATGAGAGTTTTTATACAAGTTTTAGTTGTAATACAGTTGATTTGGGTTTTAAGTGGTTGTTGTTGTCAATGTGCACATAAAGCACAAGAACAAGCTCAGCCAGCTGCAGAGGAAACACAGCCAGCACCAGAAGCTCAACCAGCAGCAGAAACAGTCCCAGAAAAAGGGCAAGAATAATAATTAGTTTTTTTTCTGTTTTCCTCTTGATACTTTGTAGTTGCTTTTGATACTCTAGTTACATGCTAACTCTTTCCAATGTAGAGATAAAGGCAATAGCAAAATTATTAAAAACATCTGACGATGTTACTGCTAATCTTTTAAAAGAACAATTAAAAACTTTTGATGATCGATTATTGGTTGAAATAAATAATGAGATTTCCTCAAGTGATATAGAGCTAAAAGAAAGTTTTTTGAATCTAGCATTAAGCATAAAGCGCGATCGACTAAAAAATGAGTTCTTAGAATGGGGTAAGGATAAATCAAGTACTCTTGAAAAAGGGGTTTTTCTTATTGCATCATTTGCTAATCCTTTATTAGATATTAATTATTGTTCTGAGGTATTAGACAAGTGGGCTAGTCTGCTTGATAATAGTTTAAAGGGTATAAAACTAACCCAAGATCCGACCTCTGTAATTAATGAAATAAATCACTTTATGTTTATGGAGTTAGGGCTTAAAGGAAATAGAGAAAATTATTATGATCCACAAAATAGTTTTATAGATAAGGTTATAGAAAAAAAGACAGGCAATCCTATATTACTTTCAGTTGTTTATTTATTGGTTACCAGTAGACTTGGATTGTTGTTTAGTGGTGTAAATATGCCAGCTCATTTTCTTATTCAATATGCTGATGAATTAGATCCAATATATATAGATCCTTTTAATCAAGGTGAAATTATTACACGAGTAGTATGCCAGGAGAGGGTTAAAATGCTGAAACTTCCTTGGCAAGAAGATTATTTATTG
>JAHFBD010000136.1:2249-6247 GCA_023250175.1 Candidatus Melainabacteria bacterium | reverse complement strand
TTTGAGAGAGATTCAAGAAACTCTCAAAGTTTTTAATTTACTAAATAGAGTGATTCTTCCGGGAGTATTGTCTGGCAGAGAAAAGTTAGCTGCTTATGTAGATGCAGAAGCTTTTATTTTACCGTCATATTCAGAGAATTTTGCTTTAGTAGTTATTGAAGCACTTGCTTGTGGAACACCAGTAGTTATATCTGATAAGGTTGCTTTGTGTAAAGAAATTAAAGAAGAAAATGCGGGAGTAGTTGTAGAGTTAAATTCTAAGAGTCTGTTAAATGGAATAAAAATGGTACTGAATAATCCTGCCTTAGCTAAAGAACTGGCTACTAATGGTAGCTACTTAGTTAAAAATAAATATAATATAGATAAAGTGGCAGATATTATGATTAAAGCTTATCAAAGTTTGTTAGAGGTTAAATAAAACTATGAATGTTTTTTAAATAATAGAGCGATAAATGTATACTCAGTATCTTGCCAACAAACAGTTTTTTTGCAACAAGATGGTATGGTGGTATTTTCAACCAAGTTAAATCCTATTTCTTTAGCTTCTAAAATTAATGATTCAATGTCTTTGCTTGAAAAGATTTTCCAGGGTAATCCATAAACTCGAATCTGATTATCAATATTGAGATTTTCTTTCCAATAATCAGTTGTGATAAAAATTAATCCATTTGGTTTAAGTATTCTATGAGCTTCTTCTAAGAAGGATTTTATATTAACGCCATGTTCTATTACAGAAATGCTATATATAAAATCAAAGACTTCATTCTTAAATTTGGTTTTATGAAAATCACCTTGGTGTAAAGTAAATGGTTTTTTACGAGTTTTTAAAATTAAATAAATTTGCCGCAGTCTTAGTTTCCATTTAATATTAAGGTCTATTCCATAGAGATTTAGAAAATCTAATGCATGAAGAAACCGTAATGTATGGCCCCCTTCTCCACATCCCAAATCTAACACTTTTAATGCTCTGTTTTTCTTAGTAAGAATATTGTAAAGTAAAAAGTAATCCCAGTTTTTTTGGATGCTAGGATGTGTTGGTAAATGGTTTATTTGAAGAGTTAAAAACGCATCACCAATTTCTTCCCAATTTTGTAAAACCTTGATCATGTCTCTTCCTTCCATGATAGCAGCATTTTTATGAGTAAAATTAATTGAAGAATAAGATAAGCACCATTTGTTAATGCATTAAGTAATAAAGCATCAACAGTATTGTGGACACCATTTACAATGATAAAAAACAGTTGAATGCATATGCCTATAATTAGACTAAGTGATTGCCATTGAGTGACTCTTTGAGAGATTAATAAGGTGTATACTATAGTACCAATTAAAAATAGTAGAGAAGAAATAAGAGCAATTGGTAGCTCTAAGGTTAAATTATTATATTTCTTTCCAAGAACAATTAACCACCAGTGAGGGGCTACAATACTACTTCCTAGTATAAAGACAGATATAAATATTAAAAACAATAAAACAAAAGAACTCTTTATTATAAACTCTCTTTTATTTGTTAGTCTTGCAAAGTATGATTGGACAAAAAAAGGATTTATTATTCCAATAAAATCAATAATTTGACCTAGTCGACCCAGTGCTCCTACCTGAGCTATTGGTGTGGTATGTCCAAACATACTAAGTAAACAAATTGATATTTGTCCTTGAAATATGAAGTAAATCACGCCTGGAACAAGAGGAAAAACAAACTCTTTAAGTTCTTTTTTAAATCTATCTATAGAAGAGGTTTGTTCATTTAAATATTTTTTACATATGTGTGATAACTGGAAATCATTTACTATATATCCAACTAAATTTGCTGTTAGTGCTGTAATTGCAATCGGCCATATCTTGCAAATTGTTAAAACTAAAACTAGACGTGCTATTGAGGTCATTCCACTAGCTTTAAAAAGTCCTTTTACGTCGTGATGGATATTTAAAACTGAGGTTCTCAGAGAAACTGTTTGGGAAAACCAATTTGAAAGTAGAATAACTATTATGCAAAAAAGAATATTGATAAATCCCCAATTATGTCCTCTTGTTGTAAATGGAACTATTATGAGGATTGCTATTGTAGTAATTAAATATAAATTTCTTCTATAGCTCTTTGCTGTAAAAAATAAGCTTCCAAGGGCGGTTTGTTCATCTTTTATCTTGGCTCCTATGGTCGTTACTGCTTGTGAAAGTCCCAAGTCAGAACCAATTAAACCAATAGATAACAGAAAAGAAAAAACTAGATAAAGAGCATATTCATTAATGGGTAAAAATCGTAAAATTAAAATTGCAGTTATAAAGTCAACAAACCTTATAATTCCTTGGCTAGTAAAAAATTTGCCAATCACAATAACCCAATGTTTTATATTACTCATTTTTATGATAGATTCGTTTTATTAGACTATTATGAAAAGCAAAAGTTATTCATCATTTTATAAATATTTATATATACAATGTTAATGAGTACAAACTATTGTATAAATGATGGTAACTAAGTTCTTTTATTAACATCTATAACTTTATGCGTATTCTAGGACTAAATGCTTATCACGGTGACTCATCAGCTTGTCTTGTAGTTGATGGAAAAGTAATCAATGCTCTTGAAGAAGAAAGAATAAGAAGAGTTAAACACTGGGCAGGTTTTCCAAGCGAAGCAATTAAATGGTGTTTGAAAGATGCAAATTTAGCTATTAGTGATATAGATTACATAGCAATATCAAGAAATCCATCAGCGCATTTATCTGAAAAAATCTTGAGAGCTCTTGTAAAAACACCGTCCTTTGATTTTCTGAAGAGTAGAGTTACTAATGCAATAAAAATAAAAGATGTTAAGGTTGAACTTGCAAATGCTTTTAAAGTAGATATATCTGACATTAAAGCAAAGATTGAAAATGTAGAACACCATAAGGCACATATAGGAAGTAGCTTTCTTGTTTCAGGATTTAATAATGCAGCTTGTGTCACTGTCGATGGGTTTGGGGATTTTGTAAGTACTATGCAGGCAATAGGAAAAGGAAATAAAATTGAGATTTTAAATTTTGTAGGATTCCCCCATTCTCTTGGAATATATTACACAGCCATTACTCAGTTTTTAGGTTTTTGGAATTATGGTGATGAGTATAAAGTCATGGGATTATCTAGTTATGGGGATTTGACCTATGTGAATGAAATTAAAGAAATAATAAAATTAAAAGACAATGGTTTATTTGAACTTAATACCTTATTTTTTTTACATGATAAAGAAGGTGTTGAAATGGTTTGGGATGATGGGTTACCACAAATAGGAAAGATTTTCTCAGACAAACTAATTCAATTATTAGGTGAGCCTAGAAAGAATAATAGCGAAATTACACAAAGAGAAAAAGATATTGCAGCTTCAATGCAAGCTGTGTATGAAGATGCTTTTTTCCATATATTGAACAATATGTATGAGAAAACAAAATTAGAATCATTGACTCTTGCTGGTGGCTGTATTCAGAACTCTCTAGCTAACGGAAAAATTAAAGATAAGACAAAATTTAAAAATGTTTATATTCCACCGGCAGCCCATGACTCTGGTACTGCTATAGGTGCAGCTATGGTTACATGGTATGAAAAGTCTAATTCTAAAAGAGAGTTTATTATGGAGTCAGCTTATCTGGGAGCTTCTTTTAGTAATACTGAAATTCGGTTGGCTATTAACAAATATCAGCTTGAATTAGACAGATTAGATGCTACCGTTGTTTTGCTTGAAGGTGAAGATGCTTTATATAAAAAAGTAGCAGAAGCTATATCTAATGGGAATATCGTCGGGTGGTTTCAGGGTAGAAGTGAATTAGGTCCAAGAGCTTTAGGAAATAGAAGTATAGTCTGTGATCCACGTAAGAAAGAGATGCAGGATATTTTAAATCAAAGGATAAAAAGAAGAGAATGGTTTCGCCCATTTGCCCCATCTATTTTAGAAGAAAAAACTACAGAGTGGTTTGAATGTAGTGATTCTGTCTTATTTATGGAAAAGGTTTATAAAATTAAAG
>JAHFBD010000136.1:0-2239 GCA_023250175.1 Candidatus Melainabacteria bacterium | reverse complement strand
GCTGTTTGTCATGTAGATGGTACTGGTCGTCTACAAACAGTTTCTTATAAAACAAATCCACGGTACTATAATTTAATTAAAGAATATGAAAAGATAACAGGTATTCCAGTAGTATTAAATACGTCGTTTAATGAAAATGAACCTATTGTGAATACACCGGATGAAGCACTAGAGTGTTTTATAAGAACAAAGATGGATAATTTGATTTTAGGAGATTTTTTTATTGCAAGAAATAGCAATTTAACAAATTAAAATAAACAAAAAATGCATATATTATTTTTCAATCGTTCTTTTTATCCTGATATAGAAGCTACAGGACAGTTTTTAACTGAGCTATGTGAAGACTTAGTAAACAATGGACATGATGTTACGGTGATAGCTGGTTATTCTTATCATGTTAAAAATAAAAAACTTAAATTTTCCTTAAGTAAGGAAAAACACAAATCAATTCAAATAATAAGAGCTCCTGGAAGTAGATTTTCAAAACGATTTTTGCTTTTTAGATTAATTAATCTTGCTACTTATTTTTTATCTGCATTTATTGGTGGTTTTTTCATTGGTAAAAAGCCAGATGTAGTAATTGCACAAACAGATCCACCTGTTTCTGGATTGTTAGGTATATTTTTTGCTAAGTTATATGGAGCAAAGTTTATTTATTCTTGTCAGGATCTGTATCCTGAAGTTGGAATAATAACAGGTAGATTAACTAATCCGATTTTAAATTTCTTGCTTAAAGAAATTAACCAACTTTCATTTAAAATGGCAGATAAGATAATCTGTCTTGGTGATGATATGAAAAGAAGAATTATTGATAAAGGAGTTGATGAGAATAAAATAGACATAGTATATGATTGGGCTGATTTAAATGATTTATATCCGATTGATAAAAATACTAATCCATTTGTTTTAAAGCATAATCTCCAGGATGTTTTTACAGTTATGTACTCTGGAAATATTGGTTTAACCCAATGTTTAGAAGGAATTATTGATGTAGCTAATCATTTTAAAACTAATGAAAAAATAAAATTTTTAATTGTTGGTGATGGAGCAAATAAAACCAATTTACAAACTCTTGTAAAAAAACAAAATCTATCAAATATAGAGTTTTTACCGTATCAACCTAAGGAGGATTTGAGATATTCTTTAGGTGCACCTGATGTTCATTTGATTTCTATACAGAAAGGTTTAGGTGGTGTAATCGTTCCCAGTAAAGTCTATGGCATTCTTGCTTGTGGAAAGCCTTTCATTGCATGGATTGATAAAGATAGTGAAGTGTCTGTAATTGCAAATAAATTTAAATGTGGAATTGTTATTTCTCCCCAGGATATAAATGCTATGGTCTATGCTATAGAAACCTTGTTAAGTAACTCGCAAAAATTAAAAGAAATGGGACAAAATGGACGAGAAGCTGCCGTTAAATATTTTGACAGGAAGATATGCACAGCAAAGTTTAATCAAATAATTATTGATGGGCGGGTATAGCTGCAATATTGTCAAGATACCATTTATAAGTTTTTTCTAATCCAGTAATTAAATTTGTTTTTTTTGTCCAGCCTAAAGTGTTTAATTTGTTTGTATCTAATAATTTCTTTGGAGTTCCATCTGGCATAGAGTGATCAAAGATAAGCTCTCCTTTATAATCAATAACTTTGCTAATCGTTTGAGCTAAGTCTTTTATTGTAAGGTCTTCTCCTGCACCAATGTTTATAATTTCACTGCTAGAATAATTGTTCATTAAAAATACACAAGCATTAGCTAAGTCATCGATGTATAAAAATTCTCTATAAGCAGTACCCGTTCCCCACAAAGTTACACTTTTAGTATCTTTGACTTTAGCCTTGTAAATCCTTTGAATTAATCCAGGGATTACATGACTGTTATCAGGATCAAAACTATCATTTGGTCCGTAAAGATTTGTAGGCATGACACAAATAAAATTGGTTTTATATTGTTTGTTGTAGTTTTGGCATAATTTAATACCTGCAATTTTTGCAATTGCATATGCTTCATTTGTGGATTCAAGAATTCCACTTAATAAATATTCTTCTTTAATTGGTTGAGGACAATTTCTTGGATAGATACATGAGGAACCAAGAAATAACAATTTTTTTACTTTAGTTAAATAAGCATTATGAATTACATTGTTTTGAACTTGTAGATTTTCATAAATAAAATCTGCTGAATAAGTATTATTTGCAGATATACCACCTACTCTTGCAGCTGCTAGAAAGACATACTC
>JAHFBD010000135.1 GCA_023250175.1 Candidatus Melainabacteria bacterium | reverse complement strand
GATTCGAACCTGCGGCCTTCCGCACCCGAAACGGACGCTCTACCAAGCTGAGCTATTTCCCGATATTTAATTTTTAGTATCAGTCCTAATTATAACTGCTATTGTATACGATATTATTTTTCATATGACAAATAATCCTACAGATTTACAGTTAAAAACAGAAAAAGCATCTCAAAAAGATTGGTTAAATATCTTAGACATTCTTAAAGAAGCTGGGTTAAAAGGATATATGTCTGGAAAAGAAACCTATGAAAGCTTTTATACTGTAAAAGATTCTAGTAAAAATCAAATTATTGGATGCTTTGCTATTTCTATAAAAGACTCTATTGGAATTGTAAAATCCTTTGCTATAAAAAAAAGTCTCCAGGGAAAGGGACTTGGAAAAGTAATTGCAAATAGTTTAATAAATACAGCAAAAGAACTTAATTTAAAAACACTATATGCCAGTAGCTGGGAAGCACCTAGATTTTGGATAAAAACAAACTTCGAAGAAATCAATTTAAATAAAATAAACAATAAGTTTTTTCTTGATTATATTAATTCCCTTGAAAAGGATTTTCCCGATTTATTTAAATCAATCAAACACTTTGTTTTACCAATAAAAGACTAGTCAAGAAGCTCATCTTCTTGCTCACCACTATGATCTGCTTTTAGAATATACCCTACACCTCTTACCGTATGAATGAGCCTACCTGGACCAATTTCTTCTAGTTTTGTCCTTAAGTAACGAACATAAACCTCAATAACATTTGACTCACCTAAAAAATTATAGCCCCAGACTTTATCAAAAATAAACTCTCTAGTCAAAGCCTGCTCTGGATAAAGCATAAACAATCTTAAAAGTGCAAACTCTTTGGCTCTTAAATCAAGCTGGATTTCACTTCGCTTTGCAAGCCTGGTAAACTGATCCAGCCAAACATCCTTATACTCTAAAACTCCATCTAAATTTTGTGGTTTACGTCTAACAACTGCCCTGATTCTTGCCAAGAGTTCTTCAGTTGCAAAAGGTTTTGTTAAATAATCATCTGCTCCACTATCAAGACTCATGACTTTATCAGACAATGCATCTTTAGCAGTAAGAACAATTAATGGTACATCATTCCCATCAGACCTAATTCTTCTTGTAACTTCTAACCCATCGATCTCAGGCAATATCCAGTCCAGTATAACTAAATCAGGTTTAAATTTTTCAACTTTTTCCAGTGCTTCTTTGCCGTTTTTTGCTATTTCAACTTGATATCCTTCATAGTTAAGCTCAAGCTCAATAAGCTTTGCAACCTGGCTTTCATCTTCTACAATTAAAACTTTTAAAGGTCTTCCAACCATTTCTTTCATTTGTACATTACCATTTGCTTCAGCTTTAGCACGGATTTTATTTTTCATTTATTTCTATACCTTTCACTTCATTACTTGAACTTAAGATTAAATTTTTTAATAATTAATTCTCATTTATTTAGTAATATTAATTAAATTTAATCTTACGACTTTGAAAGATTAATTCCTAAGGGTTATTTACCTCAATTCTTAGACTTTGTATCCATCCTTTTTGCTGATTAGATAGTACTATTACCCGATTTAAAAACCAAATTTACTTACATAAATAAAGTCTTTCAACTGGTTGTGACTAGTTTTAATAAGTACTTAACCAATAAACACTTCAAATAAATCTTAGTGTAATCCCGACGGGAAAGCTCTAACTGTTAAAATATTTTTTGAATGACTAATTCAAACAACTCAAACAGTTTAAATAATTCAAATAACAAAATTAGTTTTGGAACAGATGGCTGGCGTTCGATAATTGCTGATGGATTTACATTTAGTAATGTAAGAAAAGCAAGTACTGCTATTGGCAGGCTCATTCTGAATAATAACAACAAAGACTATCCTGTATTAGTTGGTTATGATACTAGATTTCTGGCAAATGACTTTGCAGATGAATGCGCTCAAACACTTTATAGCTTAGGGTTAAAAGTAGAAGTTTCAAAATATATAATACCTACACCAGCAATAGCTTTTTGGACATGTAAGTCTCCAAATAAAACAAATGGTGCAATTCAATTTACCGCTAGTCATAACCCTCCCAAATATTGTGGACTAAAGTACATAACAAGTTATGGTGGCCCTGCCCCTATTGAAATGACAAATGAAATCACAAAATATCTTAATGATCAGCAATCACTACCTGCTTCAAATTCCTCACCTGCTATTCCAATTCCTATATTTGATCCTAAAGAGTCTTACTTTAATCACCTTAAACAGTTAATAAATTTTGATGTAATTAAAAGTGCAAACTTAAAAGTGGTATATGATCCACTTTATGGGGCTGGAAATGGATATGTAGACATCTTACTAACTATGGCAAACTGTAACACCATAGCAATTCATAATAAAAGAGACCCTTTATTTGGAGGTTTACTACCCGAACCAAAAGAAGAGTTTTTACATGATTTAAAAGCCTCTGTCATTTCAAATAAAGCTATTGTAGGACTTGCAACTGATGGAGATGCTGACAGGTTAGCTGCAATTGATTCTGATGGAACTTTCTTCTCTCCCAATAAAATTGCATCTATGTTACTAAGACACTTGGTTAAAAACAAAAAATTGTCTGGTAGTGTAGTAAGAACCCTTTCAACCACTCACTTAATGGATCACTTGGCAAAAAAATATAATTTAAACATTATTGAAACTCCTATAGGCTTTAAATGGATTTGTGAACAAATGATTAAGACCTCTGTACTAATTGGGGCAGAAGAGTCCGGTGGAATAAGCATTCTAAACCATATCCCAGATAAAGATGCAATCTTAGCTAGTATGCTATTAGTAGAAATGCTCTCATATGAGAAAAAAGGTTTGAAAGAAATTTTTAATGATACATTAAAAGATGCTGAGTGGAGCTGTATCAATGATAGGTTTGATCTTCATATAAATGATACACAAAAAGAACATTTAATAACACAATTACAAAACAATAAAATCAAAGAGTGTGAAGGATTAAAAGTTTTATCAGTTAACACAACAGAAGGAGCAAAGTATGTTTTTGAGGATGGGAGCTGGTTTTTAGCAAGAGCAAGTGGAACAGAGCCTATGGCTCGTGTATATTTTGAAGCAACATCAAACAAAATGTTAAACGCTATGAAAGAATCAATTAGAGAACTTTTACCCACAGTCTAAACAAATGCCAAAAGTAAGTGTAATAATTCCAACCTATAATCGAGAAGAGTACATCTGTGAGACTATTCAAAGTATCTTAAATCAAACCTTTAAAGATTTTGAAATTATCGTTGTAGATGATGGTTCAACAGATAATACAAAGAAAAAACTAGAAACATTTGATTCGAAGATTAAACTTATAGAACAAAAGAATTCTGAACGTGCAGTTTCAAGAAATAATGGAGTAAAAAACTCTTCGGGTGAATATATTGCATTTGTAGATTCTGATGACTTATGGGTAAAAACAAAATTAGAAAAGCAAGTAGAAGTCTTAGACAATTTAAAAGATATTATACTTACCTATAGTCAATGCCTTAGAGTTGATAGTCAAAGTAAACAAAGAAAGACAGCAAAACGCCAACTACAAGGTTATAGTGGAACTGTTTTTGAAGACTTATTGTTTAGAAATTTTATTGTCTCGCCAACCCCTCTAATTAGAAGAACCTCTTTTGAACAAACATCCGGGTTTCAAACAAAGTATATTCCTTATGAAGACTGGGAATTCTGGCTTAGACTTTCACTACTCGGAGAGTTTTACTTTTTAAGTGAGCCACTTGCATATTATAGAATTCACCCCCAACAATCAGTGCAACTAACAAGCGCTGAAAAAATCGAAAAGGTTACAACATTGCTCCTAGAAGACTCTTTTAAATTAAAAGATATAAACAATGAGATTAAAAATAAATCTTTAGGATTAGCTAATTTAAGATTTTGTTACTGGTACATTCGCACAAATAATATCAATACCGCTAAAGAAAAAATTAAAAAAGCAATTGAACTATATCCAAATTTTTTATATGACCCCAGATGGCATGGTCTATCACTTACCTGCAACTTTCCTATTCTTAAAGATAAATGGGTCTTTAATCTGGAACAACATCATTAGTTCTTTATATATGCCGCAAGACAAGCTTGCGGCTTCCATCTGTCAATCCCGTTCACCCGGTCGGATTTACCAGATAAACTGGATAAATCCTATATTTGCAAGTTCGTAAGTATTTATCAACAGATTATAATATCTGTAAACTACTCTGTCTTCCCATAAGTATGCAATCCACCAAAGTTGAACTGGTTGACGCCAAGATAAGTTAGATAAACCATAATAATTCCGACAAGAGCAATAGTTGCTAATACCTTACCACTTGCTTTTGTATTTAATCTACAATGCAAATAAATTGCATAAATAAACCAGGTAACAAGCGCCATAGTTTCTTTTGGATCCCACTGCCACAGTGCACCCCATGCATGGTTTGCCCATAAGGCTCCATTTATAATACCTATAGTTAAAAGTGGAAATCCAAAAGTCACACATCTATAAGTCACCTCATCTAAAAAATGTGTTTTTTGACTTTCTGCAAAAATTGTTGTATTAACTGTTACTCCTTCTTTTAGTTCTTTTGAAACTTTGATTTGCTTTACCCCTTGTGGTTGAGCTATAGCTGCTACTGATTTATTAAATATGCAGATCTCGAGCAAATACCAGGCACTAGAAATAGCACCAATTAAGAACAAAGCATAGGACATAAGTAATGGTGGCACATGTATAACTCTCCAGTAACTCTGCAAAGCAGGAACCAAAGGAGCAATTTGTCTTTGGCTTTCTGGCAACCACGTAGCATATAAAAAAACCACTAATAAAAAACCTGAGACTATCCAGCCAAAAGAATTAATTTTAAATTTCCACTCTAAGAAAAGATATGAAGCAATTACTGCCCAAGCAAATATAACCAATGATTCATATAAATTACTAAGAGGGAAGAACTGCAATGCTATTCCTCTATATATAAGTGCAATCGTTAATGAGAGTAAAGAAATAAAAAGTGTTATTGAACCTAGTTTTTTTAAAATTACAAGTTTACTATTTAGCCAGGTTAATGCATAAATCCAAACCGCAATAAAAACACTTATTCCAGATATATTAAAAAATAAAATTTCTTGATTTGATACATCCATCTCAACAACTTATTTTAACAGTCTGTTATTTCTACCTACCGCCGGTTTTTTCGCTGCACTCCCAAAACCGGCTTTCCAGAGTGCTTCCAATCTGCTATTTATAACATCTTACAGATTTTCCTGAATAAATCAGATAAAATCTTACCTTGTAAGTCATTTACTTAGAAGTATTACGTTAGCTAGGTAGTAATAACCGATTTACTAGTCATGTCACTAACCAATCCTTCAAATTCTTCAAAAAATTTTCCTTTAGCCCTATCTGCTGTACCACCAATTATTATTTTATTATTGATTGAATCAAATACTGCCCATACTTGTTTTTTTGAGCCAAAGGCTATAAAGACACCTATAATAATTAACAATAGACCTGGATAAATCAAATTATTACCCGGATTAGATTTAAACTGTAACCCTGTTAATGTTTGAGTACCTAAAAATCCTATATTAATAGGTCCCAATTTAATATCTTTATTTTTAGCAACCATATTCAAGTATTTTTCCTGAAATGTTTTTAAAGACACAGAGTAAAGCTCTAGTATCTCTTCTTTGTTTTTTACAGCTTTAGCTTTCTGGCTTTTAACTTCTAGCTTTAACCCAACATCATCACTTAATGGCAAAATTACAATTTCCTTCCCTCTTATTTTTTCTAATGGAACAGTTAAAGGTTCATTATTAAATGTAAGCTCAAGAAATCTTCCCCAATTACTTTGGTATATATCTAATCCCATAAATTCTAAAGGCTCATTTACATGAATTGTTTTACGTTTTAGTTCTATCTTATTTTGATCTAATACAGATAAATCTGTATACCATTGTTTTGGCTGTCCTGTTTTATAGTCAATTCTCCAAGTTTTATTTACTCTTACAAGGTATGGTGGTATACGTCCAAACCAAATAGGCATCTTGCTTATAGGCACTAGCCAATTTGCTGGTTCTACTGAACGAATTTGAGTAGTACTATCTCTCAAATCAGCCAGATAAAATCCTTCCTCTTCTCCAACTTGCGCCATCCCATTAAAGCCACAAACAATACTAATAGCCGATCCAACAAGCAAAGTTAAAATACCTACATGTGTAACCGAAGCTCCAAG
>JAHFBD010000134.1 GCA_023250175.1 Candidatus Melainabacteria bacterium | reverse complement strand
AAAATCATTAGTAAATCATTTGTATTATTACAAAGACTCATACCATCTCTACCAGGAGCACCATCCATACCACTAACACCATCCATACCAGAAGCACCATCCATACCATTTTTGCCATCCATACCTGGGGCACCATCCATAATATCTGCTATATCAATTCCTAGCTTGCCACCTGGAGCAGTAACTAATAGTCCATTTACTAATGTTACTGATTTACCAAGTAAAGGACTTATAATAGTGACATCACGGTAACCACTAGAAGCACCTTCGCGAACAAAAGCTGTAACATTTAAAGTAGAATCATCAAGACTTTGTATTTGTCTAATTTCTATATCAGTACTTCCAAAATTCACATCTGTTAATGAATCTAATCCTTTACCAATAATTGTTAGCCTGGTTTCAAGACCTGGACTAACAACAGATGGGGTTATACCATCTAATCTGAAATCTGCTTTTGTAATTACTGTAGTAAATGTACTCTTTTGTCCATCTACGGTAGCTTTTACTGTATAAGTACCTGGCAGAATTCCTTTTACATGAATTTTTAATACTTTAAAATCTAATGCTTCTATTACACTTGCTCCAGTACCTGGATTATTTAAATCAAATGTTATTGTTGAGGCTTTCTTTATTTTACGTTTTTGTCCTTCTCTAACAACTCGTTTTTTATTTGTTTGTTGTAAAGGATTTAAAATCTTTAATCCATTCTTTAAAAGATTATCACTATCTATTCCAAGTCCTTCATCTTGAGCACCAACAACTTCTACTTTTACAAGATTTGAATTGTTTTCAAGAATTAAATCAATAGCTGATTTTTCATTTAGTTCAATATTATTTCTATCGTATCTAAAGGTAGGAAGTAATAAACTTGCTAAATTTTCTTGTGCTCTATAGCTGAAGCTCTTTGCTGTAATATTTAAACTAGCAGAGGCCATTAATTGATTTAAACTAAAAGTTAAAACCAACAGTACTGAAATTATTTTCTTGATTTTTACTTTCATTAACTAGGACTCCTGCTTTAAATACCAGACAACATACTTTTCTCATGGGCATATTAATAAACAGTTAATGACTTAGGGGTACCTCAGACAATGTGTGATGAAACATACTTAATAGACAGAAGTAGTAACCCTAATGTTTTGTGCAATTGATCACAATCACAAAATATATATTGAAAACAAGGATTTAAAGTAGAGTTTTTATTAAAAAGGATAACTCAATTAGTCAAGATAATTTTAAGAGACTAGCTCCACAATCAATTTCTTTATTCTTGTGTAAATAATACTTACTTATAAGGGGATTTTTAAGAACTGCTTGCGTCTATATTATCATAATTGTGTAGGGAATTTTTAAAAACAAATCTCAAGTCTAATCCTAGTATGTTTAAAAATAAAACTAGAAATCATATAAAAATCTTCATATTAAATTTCTTGCTTTTAGGATTTGTTGTTATCACACCAATTATTGCAGCCACAGAAGAAGTCAAACAAGAAGCTTATAATCTAGGAAATAATTATTGGATCATATACGATAACGTTTGCCCTTACTGTAAAGAAGCTGCTAAGCATATTAAACAACTTGATTGGGAAGGAAAATTTAAATTTATTTCTTATCGTGCTTCTTCAACTTATAAAATGTTTCCTAATTTAACAAAAGAAGAATGTGAAAAAGATGTACACATGGTAACCCCTAAAGGTGAGGTACTTGCTGGGTATCAAGTCTTTAGAACCATAATTGATAACTTAACTGCAACTAAACTATTAAACCCTCTTTTACAAAATGATTATGCAGAAAAGAAATTAAATGAGATCTATGAAAAGATGGTTAAAGAACGCTCTTGTTATTATAAAAAATCTGGTACCTGTGGTTTAAAGAAATAAGCCTCTACAAAATAAAAGATTCATAGGATTATCACTAGAACTGGCTTTACAATGCTTTTGCAGTGGTATATAATAGGAGAATCTAATTCACATTAGATAAAGCACATAGTTAGTATTTGTGATCTTGAGATAGAGTATAAAGTTCTAGTCCTTGAGTTTAATTGGTCTTGTACTTTCCTCTTTCGAAAGTTCTCACTTACAGAAATAAAGAAAGAGGATAATATGGGAACAAAAATATTTGTCGGTAATTTATCATTTCAAGTAAATGATTTTGAATTAACAGATCTTTTTAAAGAATATGGTGATGTTGTATCAGCTAAAGTCGTCACTGATAGAATGACAGGACGCTCTAGAGGTTTCGGATTTGTAGAAATGGGAACTGAGGACGGTGCACAAAAAGCAATTGATGCAATAAACGGACAAGAAGTTAAAGGAAGAGCTATTAATGTAAGTCTCGCAAGAAGCCAAGGTGATGACAATAACAGAGATGGTTCGTTTTCTGACAGGCCAAGAAGAAAAAGCTATAACAATAATAGAAATTACTAATACAATTTCTTAAGTTAAGGGACTTTCTGAAAATCTCACAAAAGATCTGCTCAGAGAGTCCCTTTAGCTTTGTATCTTGTTAATACTCGGCATTGAGTTTTAAAAGAAGTTGGAAGTAACAATATAAATTGTTGATAAGATCTTAAATGGTTTTCAACAAAAAGGTAAGGTAAAGGTAAATGGCACAAGCGGCACAAAACAAACAAACTAATACTGAGTGGTTAACATCAGGTAACAAAATTCTTGAAGATTTAAAGCTTATCCCTAAAAGTGAATATAGATCTGTTTTAAGAAAACATTTATCAGAGGAGTATTTCAAGCCTGCTATTGGTCATTTCAGTTTATACATGATTGCCATGCTGGTTTATGGGTTTGGTATCTATGCCATCGTTACTCTAAAAACTTTTTTAGTTGTTAAGCTTGTCATTTCAATTGTCATGGGTATTTCACTTGGTTCATTGACTTTCTTCTTACATGATTTAATGCATGGCTCAATTATTCAATCTAAAGTGCTTTCTTATCTAACAGGTTTATCTGTAGGTCTTTTAAATCTTTTTGCCCCTCTTTTCTGGCAAAGAGTACACAATCTTCATCACGCAACAACAGGAAGCACCGATGATCCAGATCGCAGTTATGTCTTAGAGGAAAGTCCAAAAAACTTAATTGAGAAGTTTGTTTATAAAACCCGGGTCTCAAATGAGTCAATGAACCCTTTCATAAGTTTACTTCTTATGTCCACTGGTTTTTTTTGGTATTTTTTCAATACAATGTTTTATGGGCTTGTTGCAAGAAAAGCGAGCATAAAAGAAGATAAAAAATATCAAAGGATTCAACTACTCTTCAAACAAACAAAATACAAAATAGTTGTCTTGTTTGAATTATTAATAATTTTTTCATTTCAAGCTTTCTTATTTTCTTTTATTGCAAAAGGCGTCTTCATAACTTATTTTCTTATTGCACTATTACCCATAGCAATATCTCACACTATTGCAATGGCTTACATACACACTAATCATTTCTTATCACCTTTAACTGGAAATATTGATGACCCTTTAATTAATTCTTTGTCCTTAAAGAATTCTTGGTTTGTGGATAAAATCTTTTCAAATTTCTCACATCACGTAGAACACCATTTATTTCCAGCTATGAGTTCTTACCACTACCCAAAGGTTAGAAAACTGCTTCTTGAGCTCTACCCAAACCGCTTCCAATTAATCCCAATGATTGATGCTATAAAGCTACTTTGTAAAACTCCTAGAATATATGGGGACTATACTCACTTAATTAGTTCTGATGGCAAAACCAAATTCAATTGCCTTTTACCAACATCATCCTAATTTCTGCCCATAACTAAACTCTATGCAATTTCCATCAGGGTCTAATATATTACATATATAGCCAACTGTTTCATCAAAATAAATAGGTCCATATTCTAATATGCCTTCCTGTCTTGCAACCTCTGAAATTTGATCAACAGCATCCCTTGAATCTAATGAAAAACCTAAATGGCTTAATGGTTTTGACAAAGATTGAATAGGTTTTTTTTCGGTTTCAAAAGCAACAATAACAAAATCCAACTTTTCTCCTAACCAAACCACTCGACAACCAGTATTAGGATCCATTCTTCTTTCTATGACTTTGAAGCCACAATACTTAATATAAAAATCTACCGTAATATCTACATTTGATACCAAAAGAGCTACATGTGTAAGTTTAGGTTTCATACTTTATAGGATAATAGTATACATAAAGTATGTTCTAGTGTTCTAGCTTTAATTCGTTAATTTCAATTTATGCGTAATGAACATGGACAATCATTAACTGAGCTCATGGTTAGTATTGCAATTATTACTACAGCCCTATCTGGAGTCATTGCTATTTTCCCATATATAATACAGAAAAATGTTCGGATACAAATGCAGAACAAAGCAATTATTATTGCAAACAATGAATGGGAAAGATTACGATCACTTCCATACTATGATACAGAGCTTGATGCCTTAGGTGGACTAGATGGCATGAGTGTTATAAAACCAATAAATGATTATTTGTTAAGGATTACCGTAAAGTATATTGATCCAAAAACAGGTAAGGTTCCTAACAAATATCCTCAAGATATTTCTGAAGATACTGGTTTAAAAGAAATTGCTGTAAGTGTAAAAAGAAAGGACAATGTTGGATTGCAAGCTAACTTGGTAACTTATTTTTCAAAAGCACGACCAGGAAAAGGTTAACACTATCTTATCTTTAAAAGATTTATTAAATAAGAATTTGATAACTATGTTAAATTTTCTTTCAGTTAGAATACAAACACTAAACAGGGATAAATCTAGTTAAGTGAAATTAAATTTTAGTATCTAGGCCCTTGAATTTTTTTCATTCCATGTGTATGCTTATATCAAGCCCGGAAATTAAATCCCATAAACCCAAAACAGTGGGCAACAACATTGTCCCAAAGGAGAGCGGAAAAATTAACCGCAGGGGTTTAACAAAAGGTGTCGGTTGGTCGAATACCAGGATTGCCTGGAAAAGGTCAAATAATTTAAGATTAAGGACTAAAACGCTAGTGGTAGAGCTCCCACTGGCGTTTTAGGTTTTTATGGGATAATAAGCTGCTTTGTGACTTTATCACCTTTCAATTAGTGACTTAGTTCACTTCTTCATATAAAGAAAGAATCTTAGATCTCATCTATTTGTACTATTAGTGATTTAAAACACATATACTTATAACGACTACTTAACTTGATTATGGTTCATTGTTGTCATCCAGAGTAGGATCGATAAGGAGCACTATAATGCCCGGGATAGATGGAATACAATTTGCAAATAACCCAACAAACGTTAATGATGTTGGCCAATCCCCGGAGAATAATAAGGACGATACTGCCGAATTGTTAGCAAAAGAACTGAATGGAATTAAAAATTATATTTCTAGTCTTAGAGAACAGCTTTTGGGAGATAACAGTCCTAACAAAACACAAGATTCCTCTGAGCTTGGAATTGGCTAAACCATTCCCTTATCACCAATATCTTTACGATAGTATTTACCCTCAAAATCTATTCTCTCACATAATTTATAAGCTAGTACCTGAGCATCAATAAGACTATCTGCAAGAGCAGTAACACCTAAAACCCTTCCACCATTTGAAACCAATTGGCCATCAGTATTACGTGCTGTCCCTGCATGGAATACAATACCTTTTGCTCTAAGTATAGATTCTATTGTTTTAGGATTTTGACCACTTACAACTTCTACTGGTTCATTTAGCCTTTTGAAATCTATGGGAATACCTTTTTTATAATTAGATGGGTACCCTTCAGAAGTTATTACAACACAAAGAGCAGCACCCCCAAGGCGATGCAGTCCCTCCTTATACTTTCCAAGCTCACCCTCAGTAACTGCCCAACACAATTCAAATAAATCTTCATCTAACAATGGAAGAACAGCCTGAGCCTCAGGATCACCTAGTCGTGAGTTAAACTCTATAACTTTAGGTATAGAGTTTTCTGTAATCATAAGCCCACAATATAAAATTCCTTGATATGGAATACCTTCTTTCTCCATACCATGTAAAGTAGGCATAATTATTTCTTCTTTAATTTTTCCAAGTAATTCAGGTGTTAAAAACGGTACTGGAGCATAAGCTCCCATGCCACCAGTATTTGGTCCCTTATCACCTTCATTTAATCGCTTATAATCCTGGGCTGAGGTCAAAGTAACAGCATTTTTTCCATCACAGATTGCAAAGATTGAAACTTCTTGCCCTTGCATATATTCTTCAATTACAACTTTTTGTCCAGCATTACCAAATTTTCCATTAAAACAATCATGAATTGCAACCT
>JAHFBD010000133.1 GCA_023250175.1 Candidatus Melainabacteria bacterium | reverse complement strand
ATCTAACATTTGTGCAATTTTTGCGGTTTGTTCTAAATAGGTTTTAATATAACTCATTGTTTTGCTCCTTAAATCAGCTTTTTCGCCCTAACTATCTATTTCCCAAGATGCTTTAAATATTATAGCCTTTTAACCAAAATTTAATAAAAGTTTATTCTTATAATAGGTAATTGTTACTAAATTTAGGACATCTTAGCAATGCCTTAAACATAACTCACTAATATAAAACTATCTATAAACAATAGTACAAATAATTTAATTACTAAGGAGTGAAATAATGAATAGTACAAACTTCCAGGAACACACGACACCAGTTATCGAAGGAGATAAGCTAATCGGTATAGGGTTTGTAAATAGGTTAGTCTCGCTTCCAATAACAAACAGAGAAAAAGAAGTCTTGGTTCAACTTGCAAAAGGACAAACCAATAAACAAATATCTGAAGTGTTGATGTTAAGTACATCTACAGTAAGAAATCATATATCAAATATTTTTACAAAGTTAAAAATTGCAAACAGGTCACAAGCCACAGCTCTAGCCATTTATAATGGTTTGTTGACACCAGAAGATTTTGATAAACCTTAGATAAAAGAGTATAAATTAAAAGCAGAGAGTGGAAATATATTTTCTGCTCTCTGTTTTTGTTTTTATATCTTCATCACAAACATTGTCAATGTAAAAGAAATTTTACTTTGGCGCTATGCTTAGTAAATCCTTAAATCAAATTTCCTAGGATATTAATCATTGACTAGGAGAAGTGTTTTAAGAAAGGCTGGAGTTATGGATTCGGAGAAAAATAGGTTCATTAATACAGGGTTTATCAATAGGCTAAATGGCATACCTAGTTATGAATTACCACTTACAAACAGAGAAAAAGAAATTATGATCCTTGTTGCACAAGGTAGAACAAATAAAGAAATATCTCAAAATTTAATATTGAGCATTTCAACTGTTAGAAATCACATATCAAGTATATTTACTAAGTTACAAATTTCAAACAGGTCACAAGCCACTGCAATAGCAATATATTCAGGACTTTTAAATATAAATTCTTTGATTCATCAAGAGTTAAAGACTGCATAAAAATGCTATTATATGTGCTGTGTCAAAGTCAGAAATTAAATTTGGGACCGATGGGTGGCGTGGTGTAATTGCAAGAGATTTCACTTTTGAAAACATAAATTTGGTTTCACTTGCTACTGGCAAACAGTTTCTTGAAGATTTAAGCATAAATAAAAACGTAAAAAATTTAGTGTTTGTAGGATACGATAGAAGATTTCTGGGTAAAGAATTCGCCGAGAGAGTAAGTGCTGTCTTATCCCATCAAGGTTTAAATGTACATCTTTACAGCCAAGATGTACCAACACCAATGGTTTCATTTGATGTTAAAAATAATAATGCTGTGGGGGGAATAGTTATAACAGCCAGTCATAATCCACCTCAATTTTCTGGCTTTAAAATAAAACAACCCAGTGGCTGCTCAGCAAGTAAAGACTACACCGATAAAATCGAAAAAAGACTTCTGGCATTGCAGACTACTTCACTTTATGAACAAGCAAATACCGCTACCATTAATCCATCTAAAGACTATTTAGACTTTATCAAACAAACAATTGATATTGAAAAATTAAAAAGCACAAATGACACTATTATTGTTGACCCAATGCATGGTACAGGCGGCACTTATATTGAAAGATTTTTGTCCGGGGGAAAACTAAAAATTAAAACAATAAGAGCTGATATTGATGTGACTTTCGGTGGCATAAATCCAGAACCAATGATGCCACAGCTTTTACCTTTGTCCAATGAAGTTATTAAAAATAAGGCTTTAATTGGTTTAGCTACAGATGGAGATGCTGATAGAGTCGGTGCAATCGATGAAATAGGAGAGTATATTAATACTCACAAGATCCTGGCTATTTTGCTTTATTATTTAGTAGAAAAAAAACGTCTCTCTGGTGGTGTAGTAGTAACTTTTTCTCAAAGTGTGCTTGTAAAAACAATGGCTAAAAAATATGGGTTAAAGCTATATGAAGTACCAATTGGCTTTAAGCACATTGCAGATTTAATGATAAAAAATGACATTTTAATTGGGGGGGAAGAGGCAAATGGTATTGGTTGTAAGCTTCATTTCATGCCTGAAAGAGATGGTATTTTTAATTCATTACTATTATTAGAAGCAATAACCTCAATCGGTTTAAAACCAAGCCAACTAATTGATAAGCTACACAATGAATTTGGAGCATTTTACTATGACAGAAGTGATGTACACATACCAAGTAGTGAAAGAGGAAAAGAGTTTGTAGAAAATATAAAACGAAATCCACCAAAAGATTTAAATGGTATGAAAATAAAAGAAGTACAAACACTAGATGGTACAAAACTTATCTTAGATGATGAAAGCTGGCTATTATTTAGAGCATCTGGAACAGAACCCCTACTTAGAATATATTCGGAGTGTAGAAGTAAAACCATGGTAAGCGAGATGCTAAAGACTGGGGAAATTTTATTTCGAGATTCATTAAAGTGCAATGTTAAATGATTAAACTGGAGTACTAGCACAAGTTATTAAAACATCTGAGTATTCATTATCAACATATTCGTATTTTCCATCTTTTGTTTTGAAAGAAAAATATACTTTATTTTCAGGTTGCCCGTCATCATCTTCCATGCTTGTACTTCCATGACATAATTGCCCAATGATTTTTTGCCCGTTGGAGTATTCAATCCGGTACCATTGTCCAGCTTTTAGTTTTCCAAATTTGTCTGTAAATTCATAATCCCGAACATCCTTTTTTAAAAATCTTATACAATCACCTGGTGTAAGAACATCAGGTAATAGCTTGGGACTAGTACCAAATTTATGTTGTGGTTTTAGTAAAAAGTATGGATGAACTGGTGGAAGTGATTTCATTTAAAATCTCCTTGCAAGGTATAACTAAGTTATCTCAAGAATCAATTTATGAGATTTAATTTAATAATATTTTTATTTTTTAATTAATTTGTCCTTTGTCAACAGGACCAGATTCTTGTTCATTCAATTTCTTAGAGCCTGTCCATCCAATAAAATAATCTTTGCCATCTTTTACTTCTATAGCTTTAAATAGATTTTCTTCTTGAACTAAATTTGCTCCACTTAATTGGTTTTTAGCAAACTTCATATACTCTTCATCATTCATATAGTTATAAATATCAGGATGAGCAGCTATAAAAAGTCTGTTTTCAAATTCTTTAACTTCTACTGGATTATAAATAACATATACAAGGGTACCTATTTGTACTAAATTAAATAGTTCTTTCATATCTTCTGGGTATAACCTTATACATCCATGAGTACTTGCTTTACCAACAGAACTTATATCAGATGTTGAGTGGAACCCAAACTCTTGGCTCTTTTTATTCATTGCAAAGCCCAGCCAGTATTGTCCTATAGGATTAGTTTCACCAGGAGGAACAACTTTTGACTGTCTATAAGGATTTACCCAGGCTGGATTAGAGATTCTTCTTACAATTTTAAACCTACCAAGCGGCGTAGGCGTTAGTGATTTACCTACCCCTACAGGATATTCCTTACTAACCTCATTATCCCTATATAATATGAGCTTTTTAGCTGGCACATTTAAAACTAGCTCATAGTTTTCATTTAAAGTTCTTAAAGCATGTACAGGTAAAAAGCTTAAAAGTATAGTTAAGAGTAATAAAATAGTTTTTTTCATCTTTATATTATTCCTCATTTTTTATTTTTCCCTAACCCTCTAATCCGCCTAGTCTAGATTTACCACATCCCTGCCACATTTTTATTTTGGGCATCTTCTGCTACATAATCAGATGATGCATCTATCCCAGACTTATCTTTAGCAGAATCAAAGTCTTTTTCATCTTTTCCATCTTTACTACTATCTGCAAGATCTTTAGTTTTATCTTTGTCAGTACCCGCTAAGCGCGCTTGTTCTAGTTGAGCCAACTGTTCTAACAAGCTTTTTTGTTCATCAGGAGTTAATTCTTTTCCAATCCTTCCACCAACAATTACATAAGGCGAAGAAGCTAGTGTAACACCAGTAATCTGACGATCAGCACCATTTACACCTTCTAAAGCAACTCTTGAACCACGTACTGAGCCTTCAACTGCCCCACCTGTGAAACCAGCAAATAACCCAGTAACTGCACCCGTAGCAACAGCGGTTGCCGATGCAGCCACTGCACTTGCTTTACCAGACACATCTCCACCTAATGCCCTGCTTGCCGAATTAGCTGTTTGCACTCCTATTTTAGTTCCTGCAACTAGTCCTTTTCCTGCACCAACAATTGTGCCAACTGCTGCACCAAATGGAGCAGCCACTACACCAATAGCTCTATCTTTTGTATCAAATTGTTCTCTCGGAAGTTGTGAAAAATCCCCAACCAAATAAGTATGATGAGGAATACTAACAGATGGAATTGTATCGTTCTTCGAGCGTTGAACATCTTTTTCATGAACTGTATTTTTATCAAATAAGAAATTTTCTTCTAGAACTATTCCATTAGTTCCTAGCTTAAAAAATACTGTTGGTGGGGACACAAATTTCCCAACATTAACTTTATATGAAATATAATCACCCTGAGTGACTGGTTGTCCTTCTATCTTAAAGCGCTTCATTACAACATCAACAGCTTCACCTGGTCTTGCATGTACCGGAACTACTGATTGGCACATTAAAATAATGGCTAAAAATAAATTTCTTACTCTCATTGTTATTACTCCTTTAAAGATATGAAATCAAACTTTTTTCTATTTAGATTATTTTCTTACTATCTAACAAAGCTGACGTTTCTTATACAAATGGGTTTCTTAGATAATACCCAATTGAAATTATATAAAAAACCAGCGTATTAGTTGGTTCTTAATTAATAATTAATGATTTAGATTAACAATTCTTGAAAATGTAAATCATTTTTAGTTTTAGGTGTTATTAGGTTAACCGTATTATTGAAGCCCTAAAAGCTCTACATCAAAAACCAATACTGCATTGGGAGGAATAGCATTACCTGCTCCTCGTGCTCCATATCCAAGTGTAGGTGGAATAATCAATTTTCTTTTTCCTCCCACTTTCATTGAACTTACACCTTCATCCCAGCCTTTGATAACTTGTCCAACTCCTAGAATAAATTCAAACGGTTGCCCTCTATCTACTGAACTATCAAATTTAGTACCATTTTCAAGCCAACCTGTATAGTGAACTTTGACAGTTTGCCCTTTTTTTGGTGCAGAACCTTTTCCAACCACCTCATCTACATACTTTAATCCACTTGGAACAGACATTATATCTTTTTGTGCAAGATCCATTTTTTTATTTCCTCTATTTAATGCTTGTACATCTTTTTCTATTTCGTCTTGTGGTTTATAAATGACTTTTACTTCATTTTTAGAAGCTTGATCATTTGCTTTGACTTTAGCTAAAGAAGATAATACAAGCAATACACCACAAACTATTAACACACTAGCAACAATATACTTATTAATAACCACTGTTACCTCCTAGTTTTAAACATATCTTTTAAATTATAACAAAATTTAGTTTTTAGTAGCGTGGTTATTAGCATAGGCATCAACAGTTACAAATACTTTATCAGCTAATTTTTGAAAAATAGCCTCGGGTCGTTTTATTTTATAATCACTTAGCTTTACTTCAAAAGAACTTTGAATTCTAATAACATCACCATGTTCAAATCTATTATGAGTAAAGTCTGACTCTTTAAAATAGGTAACCTTTACAGGAATATCTTCTTTTACAGTAATCCCGTGGATCGTAAAATCTCCCTTTGTAGCTAACTCAATGGGTTTTGCATCTTTTAATTTATAATCACTACTTGTTACATTACTAACTATAAAACTTGCTTTGGGAAATTTCTTTGTTTCTAAAAAATTATCTTTCATGTGCTCATTTCTTAATGGAATCCCAGTATCAATGCTTTCTAAATCTACATCAAATTGTACTTTTGGTTTATCTTGTTTTAAATCCAGTGAATCATCAATAATAACCTCACCTGTAATTTTTGTTGTTCTGCCCACGATAAGCTCTATTGGTGCATCAGAAGTAAATGAGACATTATCACGTCCTGACTCATCTTTCACAATAAAAGTCACAGGTTTAGCTATAGCATTAACCTTAACTAAAAATAAGAGGGTAAAAGTTAATAAAATAATTAAGTGATGTTTCATATTTTATTTTTCTACCCCTTTATTTTAAGATTGTTTATTTTGCTTTATCAGCACCACATTTGCCTTCACCACATTTTGCTTCAGGTGCTATATTGGCACCACACTT
>JAHFBD010000005.1:16574-25200 GCA_023250175.1 Candidatus Melainabacteria bacterium | reverse complement strand
ATTTAACTGTTCTTTAATGGGAATGCATATCTGTGTAAGATTAAAAATCTATAATAAAGGGTTTTATCTTTAGCTTATTAGGGATTAAAACTTATAGATTAATAATTAAAGAATTAAAGATCGTTAATATGAATAGTCACAAATTGATTTATGTTTCAGTTTTTGTTTTAATTCTATCTTTATTTATAACTGATAAAGGCTGGTCTCAATATTGTGAGAAAAATAATAATGACAAATGGAAAGTAAAATGTGAAACTGCTAGTGAAAAACCCTGTTGTGTGGATAGTGAAGGAATAAGAAAAGGATTTAAGAAAGCTCATTGTAAAGGCGATTCTAAAGAACCATTCTGTTGTAAGAAAAAAGAAGATGGGACTTGGAAGTGTAAAGATGATGAAGGAAATGCTTATATTCCTATATGTTCAGTAAATTGTAGTGATGTAAAAGATGAAGGTAATGCTGATAATGATGAAGAAATTAGTGAAGGGGCAGATATTGAAGAAAGTGAAAAAGAAGTAAATTTACAAGCACAAACCTATCTAAATAATTATAAGTGTTATTCTCCGCCTCCCGGATCTTCTATCGTAGCGTGTGAAGAGTCTTGTGAGGATTGCTATTTAACAGGTACCACTTATAAATGTGATTATATGAATCAGACTTGCCATTGCTATCCAAAGTATTTAGAAAGGTTTGAATGTACATCAAATACTAGGTTTTCATGTGGACAAGGGAACATCTGCAAGGATTGTAAATGTGTTGCAGCTCCCACTGTAGCACCCATTTCGACTCCAACTCCAATACCAACACAAACACCGGCTCTTGCAACTATTGGTGATAGAGTCTGGAATGATATAAATAGTAATGGGATTCAAGATTCTGATGAACAAGGCATTTCTAATGTAATAGTCAAACTACTAGATAATACTAACAATATAATTAGCGTGACCGTTACTGATGTAACCGGGGCTTACCTTTTTACTGTACCAGCAGGTACTTATTTGATTCAAGTTACTGCACCTAATGGATATAATTTCACACTTAAAGATCAAGGTATGAATGATACTCTTGATAGTGACACAGATCAAATAACAGGCAAAACTGATTTATTTACCGTTACTGCTGGACAAGTTAATAACACTATTGATTCAGGACTAATTCCCCCAGCAACTATTGGTGATCGAGTATGGAATGATATAAAGCGTAATGGGATTCAGGATTCTGGTGAACCAGGGATTTCTAATGTCACGGTCAAACTACTAGATAATGCTAACAATATAATTAGCGTGACCGTTACTGATGTAACTGGGGCTTACTTTTTTACTGTACCAGCAGGTACTTATTTGATTCAAGTTATTGCAATTAATGGGTATACTTTTACACTTAAAGATCAAGGTATAAATGATGCTCTTGATAGTGACACAGATCAAATAACAGGCAAAACCGATTTATTTACCGTTACTGCTGGACAATCTAATAACACTATTGATTCAGGGCTAATTTTACTACCCCTACGACTACCTTAAACTCTACAATAATTTCAAATTTTTCCTGACTCTTGGAAACAGTGAAGGTGTTGTTGGTAAGTTAAATTTGGTAAAACCCAACTGCTTCTTCAGGTTCAAAGAATCTTCTAGTTTCATAGATACCATTTAATTTACCGGCATAAAAAGCTAAAGCCAAAGCCCCATCACCTTGATAACCATGACTGTTTATAGCATCAATCGTATCAAATTGTGCAAAGTTCAGCCCCCAGCCACTTCCAGACATAACAGATACAGTATCTTCATCTACCTTAACTGCTTTAGAGAGAGCCTTGAGAAAACCCTTATTGTCAGGAACACTATTTATTGCACTTGAAACTAAAGATATATTCATAATTACTTCCTTTCAATTGACTTATTTTAATCTAAGATTTATGGTAACTCATCCTGGACAGATTTAGAACTTATGCTTACAAAATAGATCATATTAAAGTGAATGAGTTTTTGAAAAATATCTTTTTGCAGCAATAGTCCACAACTGAGGATCACAACCACCTGAAGAAATTTCTCCATTATCTTTTATACTAAAGAATTCAACATCAGAATTTTGCAATCTTCCCATAATATTTTCACAAACTCTTGCAATATCATTTAATCCCCATTTTATAGCTCCACTGTGTATGATTGCTTGCTCAAAAGGCCACACTGTGCTTATGTGATATTGATCACTTGAGGCTTTTGAAGCATTTGGATCTAATGTTCTATAGCCTATAGGAGTTTCTATAGCTTTTGAGGATTGAATTATAGAATTTAATTGCTCAGCTGTTAGATCACCATGCTCTAAATAAAAAAGAGCATGAAGTGAATCTGAACTACAACCTTTAATTTGACCTAATTTATCAATAGCTAAATAAAAACCACCAAGCTCAGAATCAAATAAAAGAGGTAAAACCTGAGCTAATTCTTCACTTAATACTTTTAATTCATGAGAATCAAGAATAACTGCGGCACTTCTAATACCACTTAAACTTAAAACATGTGCAAGTGGATAAACTACAGGATAAACAGGTTCACCATCTTCTCTTTGTTGTAATTCAGAATCTTTCCAGTATGTTACTTTTAATGCAAATTTATCTGCACCAGAATGATAAGGCGATTCTTTAAAAAGTTTTTGCTCTAAATGTAAAACAATATATTCAACAGCACTTTCAATATTTTTTCTTTGGGAAGTTGCTAGTGAACTACCACCCATAAGTTCCTTATAAGCTCTATGACCAATCAAAAAAAGAGATGTTGTATCACAAGCATTATATAGAGTTGAGTGATTTCTAATTTCAACACCAGGATATTCATGGTGAATTTTTCCTGGTTCTTCACCGGTATAAGGATTATTAATATGTCCTTGCTTTAAGGCAGAAAATTCTAACTGTTCCTTTAATAACGGTGCATTCCTTGACAAAATTCCTGATACAAATGAATCTCTTGAAAAGTTTCTTAGAAAATGTGGGAACCCAGCATTGTAAACAGGAAAATTATTATAAACAGCTCTTAACTTATTCATATTAACCCTATATTTTACTAGTTCCTTTAGGATTATGCCAAATTATTTTAATTAGTATCCATCTCAAATGGTCTCAAAACCTGTGCTTACTCTTTTAAAATACAAATTTTAATAAATTTAAGAATTAACATCTAAAGATTTCAAGAATAATAACTTTTACTATATTAAAACTTACTTTTGAATAATGAGCACTTTTATCCAAAACATTCTTAGAATAGTCTTCAGGCAAGCTTCTTCTGAATTAAATACTACTTGTGAAAATCCTGAAAAAAACACCTACCAAGAACAAGTTAACAACCAACTCCATTACTCTACTGAGCCAAGCAATATGATTGAAGCCATTGTTGGAAGAACCGTACCAGTTCAAATAGTGATAAAAGAAAACAAGATGAAGAAGGAAAAATTCTTTCTATTGTTTGGAACCAATTAAATAAGTTAAATGTACTTAGTGATTCTCAAACTGAAAGATTACAAAAGGCTAAAGGAGGTTTAAGAATCGCTCCTCTTTTAAAAAGATATGGTGGAGTCTGTAGGCATGGTGCAATTGGAGCATGTGCACTTATTGAAAGATTAATAAAAGACAGATACTTAAGTGGACGAATCTTTTATGCCGGAGTCGAAGGTCATGCATGGGCTTTATATCAAAGTGAGAAAGATGATCTTTATGTTTTAGATATGGCACAAGGCAACTTTTGTAACCTTATTGAAAAGCCACTTGAACAATTTCTGTCCCGCAGTAATAAACTAAAATATTTAGGACATATTCCCAATGGATGTTTTTTAAAGTTAAAGGCAAATACTTATGATTTGCACCCACAAGTTGCTTAGGCTTTATGGTACCCCCAACCGGATTTGAACCGGTGTTACCGCCGTGAAAGGGCGATGTCCTAGGCCACTAGACGATGAGGGCAAAATTAGAAATCAGAGAGCAGAAGGCAGAAATCAGGATACGGGGTATAGAGTGTAAAATTTGTAAGAATCATAAGAGCGAGACAAAAAGTACACTAAGTGATTTTAAAGTAATACTTGTATAATTGCAAGATAAAAAACATATTTGGTCAAAAGAGTAAATTAAATTGTAAAATTGCACTTATGGGTAATTTAAAAATATATTGGATTATAGTATTGACAGTGTTCTTAAGTCTTTTTTCTAATAAAGGCAATGCTCAAGATTTATCCTCATCATCAGGAAGTTTAAGCACAAGCTCATCTTCTTCATCCGGAAATATTGTTGCAATAAAAGAACCAGCATTGAAACAAGTAGAAACTATAAGTATTCAAGAAGACCCTACAAATGAATTAGGACTAATTTACTCTGTAAAAAAAATTGAGGAGGCTAAAAAGCTAATTGAAACTAATAGTTTTCAGGAAGCAGAACAATTATTGATACAGATAAATGACTGGCTTATTAGCTCAAGCGAATATCACTATGAGCTTTTTCAGACATTTAGCAAAAACTATAAAGAGCAAGATAAAAGTAAACTTGAGAAAGCCCATGCACTTGATTTTGCTAATCTAAGAGATCAATGTTATTTTTTATTAGCAAAAACATATATTAGTCAAAGTAAAACAAAACCTGCAATTAAGCTTCTTGTCGATATAATAAAATCTCAGCCAGATTCAGAATTAAGCCTGAAAGCTTACAAACTAATTCAGGACATTAAGTTTTCAGATAAACAAGCTACTCCTTAATACCTGTCATTGAAACACCTTGGACAAAGACTCTTTGTGCACTAAAAAATAAAAGAATTACTGGAAGAATAATGACAGTTGTTGCAGCCATTAATAATGCCCATTCTGTTCCACCATGTTGAGCTTTAAATTGCTGTAGTGCTAAAGATAAAGTATATTGGGTACTATCTATTAAATAAATTGAGGGTTTCATTAAATCATTCCATGTAAATAAAAACTGAAACAAAGCAACAACACTAAGCGCTGGAATTGATAGAGGAAGATAAATCTTTCTATAAATTCCAAACTCAGAAGCCCCATCTATACTTGCAGCTTCATGCAAATCTTTTGGAATAGTAAGGAAAAATTGTCTAAGTAAAAAGATATAAAAAGCATTACCACAAAACTGAGGAACAATTAAAGGTAAAAACGAACCATAAAAACCTAACTTCTGAAATAAAACAAATTGAGGAACTAGCGTAACAATATCTGGAAGCATCATTGTTGCCAATGTCAAATAAAAAAAAGATTCTCTATATTTCCATTTTAAAACACTAAAAGCATAAGCAGCCAAAGAACATGAACACAATACTCCTACAACATTTAAACAAGATATAAAGAGCGTATTTTTAAAAGCATTTAGTAAATTCACATAGTTAAATGCTTTAATATAATTCTCCCAAATAGGTACATGAGGAAGCCAGACAAGATTCGGAGTAAAGATTTCATCAGGAGCTTTTAAGGAAGTTGATATCATCCACAAAAGTGGTATTAAAAATACAGAGCATAGGAATATAAGAACTCCATGTATTGCAATCTTAGAAACACTTATCATGTTTTAGAGCCTTTATCTAAGGATATTTTTAAATTCTTAGTTCCACTTTTTTGTTCGTCTTTTAAGTCTTTAATAATATTTTTAAGATGTGTTGATATTTGAAATTCAACGATATCTAATCCATCTTCTTCAAACTTACGAAGCGCAATAATTTTTGCATCTCCAACTAACTTCGCTGTGTAATTTAAGTTTATCGAGTAATTAGCAACAGCATCAATACTTAGAGCTCTACCAAAAATATCAAGGTTATCACTTCTTACATCAAGTCTATCAATCCATAGGTCTTTTGGTGTCATATTACCAACTTCACGAAGAATCTTAGACCAGCTTTTACGCTTATCAATTAGTTCTGTAAGATAGTTAAATTTTAATGTAAGAACTTTATTTGTCTTTTCAAAAGTCAATAACCTATTAAAGTGAGATTGAGCAAAAGAGATTCTATTAGCTAAGGTGTTTTGTTCAAAATCAATCTCAGGAGTAAGATAATTTTGAATAAAGACTCCAGAAAAAACAATTATTAATAAAAAAAGAATTGAAATCGTTAAAGCCTTTGCAAGTTTAGGATCTAACGATTTAAACAATGAAAAAGATATAGCAGGCTTTGTTTTGTTTGTATTTTTTGTTTGAGCAGAGGCAAAGGTCTTAAATGCTCCCTTAAAATTATCAACCTTACTCTTTTTAATAGGTACAGGATTTAAAAAGTTGATAGGGAAATGAGATAATAAAATATTATTGCTTGAATACAAAGCAATCCCTAAAGATAAAAAGGAATTAGTTAAATCAATATTATTAGCTGTTTTAGCTATATCAAAGACATTGGGAGTTAGAGTTAAAGGTTGAAAATTATAGGGTAATTGTTTAAGATTTATATCTCTCGAATACGGTCCACAAACATAAATAGTAGAAACTTGTGCACCACCAAGCTGTGATTGAATAATGTTTATAGACTGAAAGATTTGCTCATTCATTTGATGAGTTAAAAATAAATGCTCATATAAAGGTTCATTTCCAAACCAAATTATAAGTTCTGTCCTGATTTGGGAAACCCAAAGCGTTGCAACCAATGAATTAATTGCATTTTCAGTAAGTATTGTGCTTAGTCCTAGAAATGAAGGTATTATTGAAACTGGTTTTAATGCACACTTCTGACAAATTAATTTTGCTGCATCAATTAAAGAATTATTTACTCCGATTCCAAGAACATCATATCTTGTGATTCCATCTGGTTCATCTCTTTTTGTACTGTTTAATGGAAGCCAACACACTGAAGAATCATTCGGATCAATATTTCCTTCCTGAAAAATTATAGAGCCAATTTCTTCTTCCGGGATTGTTTTTGGAATTGGTGTTGGATGTATTTTAAAATATTGCATGGAGTAGCCTATGCTACATTCTTTTGTTTTTATATTTAAAGCTTTTAGATTTTGCTTAATTAGTGAAACAGTATTATTAATATCTTTAAAAGTACTTATGTTTAGATGAAAGCCATTTGTAATTATTACTTTATTTTTAAGGAAGGCAACTTCAACTAAAGAGATATTATTCTCAGAAATATCAAGACCTAGAAGTCTATTATATTTTTTTAAATTTTTAGCTTTAGGTGCCATGGTTAATAAATATAATAATAAAACAAGCTGTTGTAATATATGGAACAAATGCAATATATTGTGACTGAGCTTGTTTTAGGAACCTATTAATTAGTAAGGGTCTTAGAATATAATAACTTATTAACGCCAATATAGAGGCTAAAAATAAAATTAATACAACGACTTTAATCCCTAAATAAACACTAATTAAAGCAAGTACTGTAATATCTCCTCCACCTAAAGCATATTTATTTTCACATTCAGGCACTTCACTACTTAATTCTTGAGTTTTGGGATCAATTCCTTGTTTTATTAAAGTAAAATAATAAAAAAGAACCTCTCCCACAAAGTATATAATTCCTATTCCAGCAAAAAAAAGACTAAGGCTATTAAGAGATAAATCAATAAAAATAGCTTTATATAACTGAAAGATTAAAGCTAGTACAACAATCCCCCAGGAAAGAATTGAATATTTTAAAGAAATTGGGAAGTTTAAAAGGATAAAATACACTGTAATAGGAATAAAGATAAGCTTTATAGAAGGAACCCAAGGGAAGAAAATTGAAACAATTCCCCATAACCCTAAAGGAAAAGAAAGTATATTGTTATCAAGCTTTAGCCTTTTAATGAGCGTTACCGTTAAATACAAAATATCCATAAATATAAAAGTGGCTCCAAGATCAATAAAAACGTTTTTATAATTAATTCCTAAGAAGAGCTTATAAATAATTACAAAAATTATTGCTGTATAGGTAATTAAATGTGGCACTATTTTATGTCTAAGATCAAACATTGACAGAAAAATCAATGTCATGCAAAAACTATATAAAGCAACACTATTAATAAGATTAAAATCATTCTTTTGAGCAGAATAAAAAATAATTACGGATATTAAAGAAACAAATAGCTCAGAAATAAAACAGCTTATATTAATCTTATAATTACAAAAAAAACATTTACCTTTCAAAAAAAGATACCCGAGGATGGGAACATTATGCCACCAATACAGTTTTTTATTACAATTAAAACAGTAAGAAGGTTTTAAGATAAATGATTCTTTTTTTTCATACCTATCTACAATAAGATTAAAAAAACTACCCAAAGAAGCACCAAGAATAAATAGCAATAAGCTCTTTACTATCATTGCTTTATATCAGCTCCAGATTCTCACCAGTAAGAGGATTAAAGAATTTAGCATTTTTAAGATCAAAAGTTATATTAATTTTATCGTTAGGTTTCAGATTTGATTGATTTATAACTTTCAATGAAAATAAAATATTGGGGTTTAAATCAATCGCATTTACATAAATAATATACTCATGCCCAAGCATTTCAACCAAATCCACAATTACATTAAGAGCAAAGTCACTAGATTCACCCAGATTAATATGTTCCGGTCTAATACCTAGCTTTAATGGCTTAGATAAATATTTTTTATCAATTAAATAGTTTAACCTTGAGTTATCTGTCTTTAACTGAATATTTTTTCCCTGTA
>JAHFBD010000005.1:0-16564 GCA_023250175.1 Candidatus Melainabacteria bacterium | reverse complement strand
AAGCACTTGTAACTTGAAAATCAAAGAAATTCATTGGTGGACTACCCACAAATCCTGCAACAAAAACATTTGCTGGATTTTCATAAACTTGCTTAGGTGTTCCTATTTGCTGAATTGAACCCATGTTTAGAACAGCAATTTTATTTCCCATCGTTAAGGCTTCAACCTGATCATGCGTGACATATATTATCGTGGAAGATAAAGACTTATGCAACTTTAAGATTTCTGCTCTCATTTGTGTTCGCAATTTTGCATCAAGATTGCTTAAGGGCTCATCCATTAGAAAAAGCTGAGGTTTTCGTATAATTGCTCGACCTAGAGCAACTCTTTGTCTTTCTCCTCCAGACAATTCTTTCGGTTTACGCATTAAATATTTTCTAATTCCAAGCATTTCTGCTATTTCATGAACAGCTTTATCAATAATATTTTTATCTTGCTTTTTCATTTTTAGTGGAAAAGCTAAGTTTTCATAGACACTCATATGAGGATACAATGCATAATTTTGAAAGACCATTGCAATATCCCGATCTTTTGGTGGTAAATTATTTACAACTTTGTCATTTATTTCAATAAGACCCGAATCAGGATTTTCTAGTCCCGCAATTGTTCTTAATATCGTAGATTTTCCAGAACCCGAAGGACCAACTAATACCATAAAGTCACCTGGGGCAACACTTAGGCTAACACTATTTATAATTTTGTTTTCTTTAAAACTTTTTGAAAGCTCTTTTATTTCTAATTTAGACATTGTATGTTTTTAATTTTGTGCCGCCATCAAATATTATGAAGCATAAGCTTTGATTCAAAAGCCTTAATTACAATTTCCAGATCTTCTTTACAGTGAGAAGCCATTGGAGTAAGCCTTATTCTTGGAATTGTTACCGTAGGTGGTCTAATCGCAGGTGCTAAAATATTGTACTCATTAAGTAAAATATTTGAAGTCATTAAAGCTTCTTTTATAGAATCAAAATAAATAATGATAATTGGGGCTTTAAATTGATTAAGTTTTAACTCTTTGTTTTGTTTTAAATTGTCATATAAAGATCTTGCATTTAACCACAACTTTTCCTTAAAGGATTTATCTCTTGAAATAAGTTTTAACGACTGTAAGACAGCACCAATTACTGAAGGACTTGGGCTTGTTGAAAACATAAAACTTCTAGCCTTATTTTGCAAAAAGTCAATTACAGGTTTAGGTCCAGCACAAAACCCTCCTTCTACACCAAGAGCCTTAGAGCAGGTACCAATTCTAATTGGGAAATATTTGCTCAAACCATATTCTTCAACAACACCACTACCAGTTTCCCCAAAGACACCTGTAGCATGAGCTTCATCTACTATGGTTATACAGTCATATTCTTCAGCAATTTTAGCTATTTCATTAAGTGGAGCAATATCCCCATCCATGCTAAATACTGTGTCAGTTATGATAAAACTATTTTTAAAACTATTTTTAGTTTCTTTTATTAATTGTTCTAAATGATTGTAATCATTGTGTTTGTAAATAAACTTTGTTGCACAAGAAAGTCTAATACCATCAATGATTGAGGCATGATTAAACTCATCAGAATAAACAGCATCCTCTTTTCCCACAAGAGAAGATAAAACACCAAGATTTGCAGCATAACCAGAGCTAAAAAAAATTGCACTTTCTGTATTTTCAAAATTAGCAATTGTTTTTTCTAATTCTATATGTAAGCTTGTAGTTCCTGACAGCAACCTGGAACCACTACTACCAATTCCAAACTTTATACTTGCCAAGCTGCTTGCTTTAATTAGCTTAGGATGATTTGCAAGTCCAAGATAATTATTTGATCCTAATTGCAATACCTGCTTTCCATTTTCAAGCTCAACCCATGGATTACAGGCACTTGCTAAGACTTTAAGCTCACGTTTTAAACCTTGATTAGATAACTGATTTAATTCTTCATCAATAAAAGTAAAATTATTCATAAGTTGGTAGAAGTTTTAGAAGTTAATTGTTTAGATTGGCTTTGCCAACGTTTAAAAATATTATGTTCAAAACCAAGTAAATCTAATACTTTGCCAACAACAAAATCAATTAAATCAAATGTTTGCACCGGGTTGTGATAAAAGCCAGGACAAGCTGGAGCAATAATTACACCAAGATTACTTAGTTTAAGCATATTTTCTAAATGAATTGAACTTACAGGCATTTCTCTTGGGACTAAAATTAATTTTCTTTTTTCTTTTAAACAAACATCTGCTGCACGAGTTATTAAATTTCTAGAGATACCACAGGCAATAGAAGCAACTGTCCCCATAGATGCAGGAATAATAACCATTCCAGAAGTTTTATATGAACCACTTGAAATAGAAGCAGCTATATCATCATGTGGCCAAACCGTTAATAAATCATCATTTGATAACGATAGACTCAAATAAGATAATACTTGTTCTTTTTGTGTTTGTGGATTACTTGAAAGAAGTAAGTTGTTTTCATGTAAGGCTACTTTTAATGCACTTTCTGAAACTACTAAATTTATCTTATAATTGTTCTCTAAAAGAAATTGTAAGAGTCTGAGTCCATAAATATTGCCACTTGCTCCAGATATTCCAACTGTTAATGGTAAATCAATCTTATTATTAATCATAGCTTGTAATATGTTTCTACCTACCGTCGGTTTTTTCGCTGCACTCCCAAAACTGGCTTTCCAGAGTACTTCCAATCTACCATTTATAATACCTTCCAGATTTTACTGAATAAATCAGATAAAATCTTACCTTATAAGTCATTTACTTAGAAATATTACGCTAGCTAGGTAGTAACTGTAATATTATAACGAACCCAATAGGTTTTGAAAAATGCTGGAAATACCAACGAATAAATCATCAATAAATCATCGTCAGACAAATCTTTATGAGATTTTGGTTGACAATCTTTTACTGAAAGTACAAAAACCCGGTCAATACTTAGGTATTGAGTGGGGACATTTGGTAAGTGGGCCCTCTATAAAAAAAGAGAATTCAAGTAATCATGGCAAGCAATTAAAAGAATGGGATAGCGTAAAAGCTAGAGTATCACTGGTTTATCCAGATCTTTATGAACTTGGAATGTCAAATTTTGGGACAAAAATCTTATATCAAATTATAAACAACCATAATGATTTCCTTTGTGACAGAACTTATGCTCCTATGAGTGATATGGAAGAATTATTACGTAAAAATAATCTTCCTCTTTGGGGGTGGGAAAGCTTTCAACCACTTAATGAGTTTGACTTACTAGGCTTTTCTTTATCATATGAATTAAGTTATACAAATGTTTTAAATATTCTTGAATTGTCTAATCTTTCTCCATTATCTGAAAAGAGAAAAGCCTTGTTTCCTTTAATTTTTGCAGGAGGTCCTACAGCTTTTAACCCTGAGCCTATGGCAGATTTTATAGATTTTTTTATTATCGGAGATGGCGAAGAAGTAATTTTAGAAGTATTAGAAGCCGTAAAAGAATTTAAAAATACTCTTGGCGAAAAAGATGAACTCCTCTTAAAGCTTGCTCAAATACCAGGCATCTATGTTCCAAAGTTTTATACACCAGATATAAACAACAACTATTTACCAAAACCAGTAAATATTTCAAATATAAGATCTAGGATTCCAGAATATATTACAAAGAGAGTAGTTAATTTAAGTAATCATAATCAGCCAACATCAGGACCCGTGCCATATTTAGCATCAGTACAAGACCGGCAAGTTCTTGAAATTAGACGTGGTTGTGATCGAGGGTGTAGATTTTGTCAGCCAGGATATGTATACCTTCCTGTTCGGGAAAGAACGCCTGATGAGCTACTTAGGCTTTCACAAGAATCATTAAAAAATACCGGATATGATGAATACTCCTTTCTTTCTTTATCAGCCAGTGATTATACCTGTTTACATGAAACTGCTGTAAAACTAAACAATGCACATTCTTTCAAAGGAATCTCATTATCTATGCCATCACAAAGAGCAGATAGGTTTGATTTAAAATTGGCAAATGAATTAAATGCTGTAAGAAAATCAGGAATTACATTAGCACCTGAAGCAGGAACTGAACGGCTTAGAGAAGTGATAAACAAAGGGTTAAAAGAAAATGATATAAAAAAAGCTATAGAAAATGTTTATGATAGCGGATTTAGTCATGTCAAACTTTATTTTATGATAGGTCTTCCCACGGAAACAAATGAAGACTTAGATGGAATTATATCTATTTTAAAGTGGGCATATGAACTCTCAAAAGTAAAAAACAAAAGACCTCTTGCAATTACTTGTACAATTTCAACTTTTGTTCCTAAAGCTTTCACACCATTTCAATGGTTTAGTCAAAACTCTCAAAAAGAATTTCAAATCAAAATTAATTACTTAAGAGAGCAATTAAAAAAACACAAACTTAAAAATGTGAAATTTAATTGTACAGAACCAAGAATTGCATTATTAGAAGCAGTATTAAGTCGTGGTGACAGAAGAATGGCAAAACTAATTTATAAAGCATTTAATTATGGTGCAAAGTTTGATGCCTGGGATGATCGTTTAAATCTGGATATCTGGAATAAAGCAGCTAAAGAGATTGGTTTAGATTTAGAACACGAAGTAATAAAAGAAAGAGATATTAATTCAGCAAATCCTTGGGAAGTTATCGAATCTGGATTGCTTAAAAAGTTTTTAATTGATGAATACAATAAAGCACTAACAGTTGTTGAAACGACACCTTGTACTGAAAATACTTGTCATGCTTGCGGAGTATGTTTTGGACTTAATGTTGTAAATGAAGTAACCCTCGATAAATCTAAAAATAATAAGTTTGTTAAAACAATAGTGGAAAAAGAGAAGCAAAATAAAAACAATGAAGGAAGAACACTGAAAAGTAATAAATCTGTACAAAAAGTAGAAATAATTCATACAAAATCAGGCAACTTAAAATTTATTTCTCACTTAGATGTACAAAGATTATTTGAAAGAGCACTTAGGCGAGCAGAAATACCATTTGCACATACAGAAGGATACAACCCAAGACCAAACTTTCAATGGTTAATGCCTTTACCTATATATTATGAAAGCGATTATGAGGTATTACATCTTGAATTAACTGAATTTATTGATGAATTTAACCTAATAAGTCGACTTAATGAGCAATTACCAGTCGAATTTCAGATAAGAAAAGCAAAAACTATTAATTTAAGGCAAAAACTAGTAAATACTGAGAATGTTAAGGTTTTATACAAAATTTTGACAGGTAACCCCACTTTATGGGAAAAATATATATGTGAGATAAAAACTGAAGTTAAAAGTTTTCTAGCTCAAGCATCTGTAACACTAAAAGTTTATAAAAATTATAACCGAAAGTCTAAAACAAAAAATATTTCTGATGATGTTGAAAGACTAATAGATATTAGAAGGTTTGTAGAAAGGATTGAAATTATAAACGAAAAACCATTAGAGTTCGAAATGGTGCTTTTAGGAAATGCAAGAACAGAAACACTTTTAAATTATTTATCAAACAAGGTTTTACAAATAGCAAATGACAATGAAGAGTTTTCTTGGCAATATATGTGGAGAATAAGAAAAGAAATGGTTCTATCTTGATTCTTCGATAACGTCTAAGGTTTAAGGCTACAAGTTTGAGGTTTGAGGTTTGAGATCTGGGTTTAAAAAGTAATAAGCCTATTATTAAACAAGAGTAAGTTATTGCTTGTTTAGTATCGGTAAAATTGGGAGGAAAGAATGAAGTCATTAATTATTTCAGATAGAGACAAAATAGCAGCAATTATGGAAGATGATAAAGCTATTGAGTTTTTTGTACATAAAGGAGAATTGTTATTAGGAGATATCTATACGGCAAAAGTTGAAAATATAATGCCTAGTATTGATGCTGTATTTGTTAACCTTGGAAACAATAGAATGGGGTTTCTACATGCTAGTGATATACCAGGACAAGGACCACTAACAGATAGATTGCAACCAAATCAAAAATTATTAGTTCAAATCGTAAAAGAACCAACAAGTAATAAAGGACCAAGAGTAAACACTGCAATTAGCTTGCCTGGAAGGTTTTTAGTTCTAACTACTGAAAATAAAAATGTTTCTGTAAGCAGAAAAATAGTAGATTATCAGGAACGAAATCGATTAAAGGCTATGGTTTCATTACTAAAGCCACCAGGTGTAGGTATAGTAGTTAGAACTGAAGCTGAAGGAAAAGAAGAGTATGATTTAGAAGAAGACTTTAAAATGCTTTGGGATCTCTGGAAAGAAATAGCAGACAAGCATGAAAATCATAAATATCCAGGACTAGTGTATAGAGATCAGGATTTTATTTATAGAGTAATAAGAGATGCTTATACAGCAGAAATTGATGAAGTAATCTTAGATAGTACTCAAGGACAAATAAAAGCACAACAAATATTAAAAAACTGGACTGGTAAAGATTTAGAAATTAGTGTTCATAAAGAGGGAAACATTTTAGCTGCAAGGGGAGTTGAAAGAGAGATCTTAAATGCTCTTCAAACAAAAGTTGAATTGCCCAGTGGAGGATATTTGTTTGTACAAACAACAGAAGCCTTAACTGTTATTGACGTAAACTCTGGCAGATTTACAAGCTCAAGAACCTTACGTGAAACAGTTCTCAAAACAAACCTAGAAGCTGCTTATGAAGTGGCAAGACAACTAAAACTTAGAAATATTGGAGGTGTTATAGTTGTTGATTTTATTGATATGGATGACAGAAAAGATCAGATAAATGTTTTAGAAGCTTTTGAAAATGCTTTAATGACTGACAGAGCAAAGCCTCAATTAGGACAATTAAGTGATCTTGGTCTTGTTGAATTAACAAGAAGAAGACAAGGACAAAGCTTACAGGAAATTTTTGGTCACCATTGTCAAAGCTGTAGTGGCAGCGGTTTAGTTCTTGAAATTTCCCTAAGTGGAGAATTACGAAGAATTAGAACAGATTCCCAGGACGATCATAGACAAGACAATAGAAACAATAACTGGCGTTCACAAAGAAATCGTGGAGGTGGTAGAGGCGGAATGCAGCGAAGATATGAGAGAGATGATAGAGGTCAACAAAACAACGACGAATATCAATCTCAATCCCAACCTTCTATTGCCACTGAAGATTCTCCTGTTACTCCTCGGAGTGAGTCTGAGCCCCAAGAAGATGAATCTCAAACAATGTCTAATACCGTAGATGCAGAAGAAGATACAGACAATGAGTTTGACAATGAATTTGATAACGGTAATAACTATGATGATTCACAGGAAGATAGCGGTGCAAGTGAAATCTCTCAAAACTACTCACAAGATTCCAGATATAGTGTAAAAGCTAACGATGTGTCAGGAGTTTTCACATTAACCCCAAAAGAAGCTGATGGTGAAGAGGAATAATAAAGATCTTATAAAGTTAGGACTGAAAAGAATAAGAGCATGTTTAAAGTATCTAGGAAATCCTCAAGATACATTTAACTCTGTTTAAATTGGTGGAACAAATGGTAAAGGGTCGGTTACCTATTACATTTCAAACCTTGCTTGTAAAAACACTAATCTAAAAGTAGGTAGATATATAAGCCCTCATTTGATCTCTATCAATGAAAGATTTGTAATTAATGAAAAATTTGTTAATAAAGTATTATTAAAAAAAACTATCCGAGCGGTGAAAGCAAAGATTAAACAATTTGAGCTTAAAAATAAGCATCTTGGTAAATTAACAGAGTTTGAAACACTTACAGTGATAGCATTTGTATTATTTGCTAAGCAAAAAGTAGATATTGCATTTCTTGAAGTAGGTTTAGGAGGACGGCTTGATGCTACAAATGTTATCAATACAAAAAATCTAATTTGTTCAGTTATAACAAATATCTCATATGATCATATGCAGCATCTTGGATCTACCCTTGAAAAAATTGCCTACGAAAAAGCTGGAATCATTAAAGAGAATAATAATATTATTACTGGAACTGAGGGAAGAGCACTTTCAGTAATAAAACAAATAGCAACTAACCTTAAAGCAAATCTTAAAACAGTAAGCTTTTCAAAATCATCATCTATATTAAATTATAGAAATAAGAATATAACCATTGCTCTAAAAGCCTGGGACATAATATCTTCTCAAATAAAGACACAAAGAAATAATAAGATAGAGAATAAGAATTTCTTATCAAAGTTACAATTTCCAGGAAGATTGCAGCTTATTCAAAATCATAAAATGCTTCTTGACGGAGCACATAATCCAGCAGCAGCATGTGAGTTAAGACAATTTATACATCAAGAATATAAAAACAAAAAAATTGTTTATATCTTTGGAATGCTAGATAAGGATTACAAACAGTTTATCGATAATTTATTTCCAAAACAAAGCACGGTATTCTGTACTAAACCCAAATCATTTAGAGCAACTGAACCTTTTTTGCTATCAAAATATTTGATTAAAAAGAGGTGCAATGCTACTTGCTATGCAAATTTAAAGTCAGCACTTTATAAGGCTAAAGATATTCCACATGACTTAATTATAATTACGGGTTCACTTTATTTAATTGGTGAGTCCTTAAAAATACTAGGTTTTGTTCAAAAATAAATGACTTCCCTAAAATTGGCTATCCCTGCCACAATCAACAGGATATTACGCCAATTTTTGCCTCCAACAATGGTCGTCGTATCAAAGGAAGTCGTTTGTTTTCTCTTGCTTATATCCCCGACTCAAGCATCGGAGTATTACGCTTCGCTCAAATAAGCTAAGACATCTTAATCTGTTAACATGCTGATAAAATATCACCTATAAATAAAAGAATGAAAGAATCACTCCAACAACAAAATAAAGAAGAAGGATTGTTAACTGAAACTAAAATACTTCCTACTCATATAGCAATTATTATGGATGGAAACAGGCGTTGGGCAAAAAATAAAAATCTGCCAAGTATGTTAGGTCATAGAGAAGGAGTGCAGTCTTTAAAAAAGATTACAAGATATGCCAGTGACATAGGTATAAAATATTTAACGGTTTATGCATTTTCTACAGAAAACTGGAATAGAAAAAAGGATGAAGTAGATTTTTTAATGTTTTTAATTCGAGAAGCTATTCAAAACGAATTTGAAGAAATGCACAAAAACAATGTAAAACTTAATGTTATTGGGTTTTATAAAGAATTGCCGACTCCTCTTCCAGATGTTTTAGATGAGGCAATGAATAAAACAAAAAATAATACAGGACTAAACCTTCAGGTTGCTATTAACTATGGTAGTAGAGCTGAAATAATTTATGCTGTAAAAGAAGTTGCAAAAAAAGTTATTGCCAAAGAAGTAGAGCTTGACAATATAACCCCAGAACTACTAACAGAATACCTCTTAACTAAGAATATCCCTGACCCAGATTTATTAATTAGAACTGGTGGCGAACAAAGGATAAGCAATTATTTGCTTTGGCAGAGTGCCTACTCAGAGTTCTATTCTACAAATGCTCTATGGCCTAGCTTTGATGCAAAAGAGCTAGATAAAGCAATTGACGAATTTAATAAAAGACAAAGACGATACGGATTATAAGTTTTATACAAGCAATTAATCATGTCTTCTCTAAAGCTCTTGACAATTGCTTTTCAGCTTAATAAGTTAACCCTAGCTATTCTTAGGTTCTAGGCATAACTGCCTTCAGTTTATGACTTCATATATATAAAATTAAATTGGGCAAAAGAAAAGCAAAGGAGGTTTTCTTTATGTTTAACATTGTATTTAACTTAGTAAGAGATGAAAATGGTGCAACAATAGCTGAGTATGCATTGTTGTTAGGGCTTATATTAGTTGGAGTATCTGTAGTAGTAACTGCCTTTGGTACAAATATTTCATCTGCCATTTCAAAAGCAAGCGCAAGTTTAATATCATAATGCTTAGCTAAATTGACAGAGTTCACTAATCAATGTATTTCTTTACGACAGTAAATCATAGATTTTTTTTGTTTTTTTATAATTTATTAATTTTTACCAATTGAGATTAAAACCTTAATCTTGTTAACGTTAGAATATATGGTTGATTTAACAACAACAGAAACAGGAAGACGGTTTTTGAATATTATTGCTAAAGGTGGACTGTCCCGCCTTAAAGAACATGGCTTAGAGCCAACACCTGAAGGATTTAAAGAACTAATACAAATAGCAAAAAAAAGTGGACAGAATGCCAGTTATTTATTAGAAGGGTTAGAAGATGAACTTTCAGAGTTAAACAATACAGCTCCAATAGATGAATTATCCTTAGTCCAAGAAGCTTTTATCCATGGGGCTTGCCAAAGAGGAAAAGTCTGGCAAGCTATGCAAGGGTTACTTTAAAAGAACAAATAAACTTAAACTAAAGATTGTAATCTTTGTCTTTGATCTTCAGCAATACATGCTTCAATAACAGGATCTAATTTACCTTCAAGTGCAGCATCTAGAGTAAAATTTTCATTTAGTCTATGGTCAGTGATTCTATTATCTTTATAGTTATAGGTTCGGATCTTTTCACTTCTATCCCCTGTTCCTACCTGCATTTTACGCTTTTCATAAATCTCTTTTTGTTGTTTTTGAACCTCAATATCATAAAGTTTTGCCATTAAAAGTTTCATGGCTTTTTGTCTGTTTTTAAGCTGGCTTCTTTCTTCCGTACAATGAACCATAATTCCACTCGGTTTATGTACTATACGAACAGCAGTCTCTACCTTATTTACATTTTGTCCACCAGCGCCACCAGATCTTGCTGTTGAAATTTCTAAATCACCAGGATCAATTTTAACATCGACCTCATCTACCTCTGGCATAACAGCAACAGTTACAGTACTAGTATGCACACGCCCAGAAGCTTCTGTAACAGGAACTCTTTGGACTCTATGTACCCCAGATTCATATTTTAACTTGCTGTAAACATTTTCACCAAAGATTTCTACTACTACTAATTTATAACCATTAATATCACCAGCATTTGAATCAATTAATTTACAAGTCCACCCTTGCTCATCTGCATAACGCATGTACATCCTAAGCAAATCACCTGCAAATATTGAAGACTCTTCACCACCAGCCGCTGCACGGATTTCAAGCATAATATCTTTTTCATCATTTGGATCTTTCGGTAAAAGTAAAATTCTTAGTCGTTCTTCAATTATTCCTATCTCTTGACTTATTGATACTATCTCACTTCTTGCTAAATCAAGCAAAGAGCTATCAGTCTCATTCTTAATAATTTCTTTTGCACCAGCTAATTCATTACTGAAAGTTTTAAATTTTTGATATAAGTCATAAGTCTCCTGTAAGGATTTTTTTGCTTTTGATGTTTTTTTAAGTTGCTCTTGATCTCCATAGACACTTGGATCTGCAAGTTTTTTATCAAGCTCATTATAAGTTTGCTCAATATCATTGAGTTTTTTAATTATGACATCATCCATTGTTATACTATTTTAACTTGTTTAGTATACATTGGAGTAGAGATTTACAAAGCTCTATAGCTATAAGTTATCAATATAACCTTAAGATATTTTTGCTAACTTTTCAGCTTTTTCCAAAGCTTCATCAATACTACCAACCATATAAAATGCTTGTTCTGGCAAACTATCATGTTTACCTTCAAGAATTTCTTTAAAGCCTTGAACGGTATTTTCTAGTGAAACATATTTACCCTTGGTTCCAGTAAATACTTCAGCAACGAAGAAGGGTTGGCTTAAAAACCTTTGAATTCTTCTTGCTCTATTTACAGTAAGTCTATCTTCTTCAGAAAGTTCATCCATACCAAGGATTGCAATGATATCCTGAAGCTCTTTATAACGTTGTAACATCTGTTGAACTCCACGAGCAACATTATAATGAGATTCTCCAACTATAGATGCTTTAAGTGCGGTACTTGTAGAAGCAAGTGGATCTACAGCAGGATAGATTCCTAACTCAGCAATTTGTCGACTTAAAACAGTAATAGCATCTAAGTGTCCAAACGCTGTAGCTGGTGCAGGATCTGTTAAATCATCAGCAGGTACATAAATAGCTTGAACTGATGTAATAGAGCCATCTCTTGTACTGGTGATTCTTTCTTGTAATTCACCCATTTCAATTGCTAGCGTTGGTTGATATCCAACAGCACTTGGCATACGGCCTAAAAGGGCGGACACTTCAGAGCCTGCTTGTGTAAATCTAAATATATTGTCTACAAAGAGAAGCACATCTTTTTTTTGCATATCTCTAAAATATTCAGCCATTGTTAATGCAGACAAACCAACTCTCATACGAGCTCCAGGTGGTTCATTCATTTGTCCATAAACAAGAGCAACATTTTCTATAACCCCAGACTCTTTCATTTCATTCCAGAGATCATTTCCTTCTCTTGTCCGTTCACCAACTCCACCAAAAACTGAAATACCTTTATGGGCTTTAGCAACGTTATTGATAAGTTCCATAATGATAACGGTTTTACCAACACCAGCACCACCAAATAATCCAATTTTTCCACCCTTTACATAGGGTTCAAGTAAATCAATAACCTTTATCCCTGTTTCAAAAATTTTAACTTCAGTACTTTGCTCTACAAGTTTTGGGGCATGTCTGTGTATAGGCCATCTTTCCTTTACTTCTATAGGAGCTCCTTCATCTACAAGCTCACCAAGTACATTAAAAATGCGTCCAAGAGTTTGCTCTCCAACCGGCACAGTTATAGGTTTTTTAGTGTTAATTACCTTTACCCCTCTAGAAAGCCCATCAGTAGAACTCATTGCTACTGCTCTTACTTTATTATCACCTAATATTTGTTGGACTTCAGCAACAAGATTAATTTTTTCACCAATGGAATTTTCTACGTTAATTAACAATGCCGTATAAATATCAGGTAATTGATTTGGCTGAAACTCTACATCAATTACTGGTCCAATTATTTGAGATATTACACCTTCATCAGGCTTTACAAGCGTTGTAGTAGACATATTTTTCCTCTCTCTTAAAATTAAAATCTAAATACTAAAAATACAAACCTATATTAACATCGAAGAGATATTTCGTAAACTCTAGAGTTTAGCGTATCGGAGAATAGGAGAAAAATAGGACTTAGAACATTTTTAATTCCCACCTTGACAATGTTCATCAATAAAACGCTATACGCTATTACTTATAAGGTTGTGCTTCTGGTGAAGCAATTTCATTTTTAATTTCTATATTCTCTTTCTTATCTATAGAATTATCAGCATTTATATCTCTTAAATCCAAATTATTATTAATTACAACATGGCTGATATTAGAGTCTTCATCATGACAGATAAATTTTAGACTGCTTGGTCCTTCTTCTTGAAATTTATCTACAAATAGAAAGACAGAAAGAGATTCTCCAGGATAAATAATATATGTTTTATTGTTAGATAAAAAGATATCATCACCATATAATTTTTTATTTTGCTTTTTATTAATTGTATTTAACCGAGTTGCTGTTCTTGCAACTGTTTTAGCTATACCACCAAAAGCAATAGAAGCTGCCCCCGCAGCAATGTTAAATACAGCTGTTTTTTTCCCCGAGTTATCTTTAAATTGAGAATTTATTTGTTCCAGAGTAGCATAAGCTACACCAATATCAACACTATATCCAGGTATTGAAAACGCTTTATCTGATCTGTTTTCAAAATATATTTCATACATCTCATACCTTTTAGAAACCTCTTTATCTATTGGAGCATCAGTAATCTTTCTTACTATATATTCAAGTCCATCAACCTTTTGAACAAAGCAATAGCTACTACTTATGCTTAATAAGCAACTTAAAATAAAAACAATAATATAAGTTATAATACGCATAAGTAAATTAATTGAACAAAAAATCCCTTCCTACTTTTAATCATATAAACGTTTAAAATCCTCAAGGGCTTTGACTTTAAGATACCCCTTAATTTTTAACGATTCTTTAAATCTTTAAAAGTCAGTTCAACATCTTGATCAGACTTACTACCTAAAACATAATATTTAAAGGGTTTTGCTGAATTTTTGATAAATAACTTTGCTCTGTCAGATTCAGTTAAGGATATTTCTGCTTTCTTAACAATGCCTTTAAGCGGTATACTTATGGATTTTACTTTAACCACATCGTCAGATAGCTCTATTAGCTTAAAAGAACAAGGGTAAACACTTGGACTTGAGCTTAAGATATGGACTATATTTTTAACTGGCTTAATTCTATTTAAATAATTATTTCCAGAAATAATAAGTTTAACCTGAGGATACTGCTCAATTAAAGTAAGCAAAGAGTTAATGTTTGTAGTATTAATAACACTACCTTCTTCTGTAATTATAGGCTCATGTAAAAAAATTACTGTTGGGATGTTTAGGTTTGATATCAGTATCTTTTTTAGCCAGTCAATTTGAACCTTTGCATGATAATTACTATTAAAAAATAAAACAGAATCCAAACTTACAAATAAAAAGTTTCTAATCTTTTTATGCCACCATGTGACTTTTGAATCTATTCCAAGCTCACTTAAAGTATGAATAATTTCATTATTAGGTAGAGCTTTGGTTTCATTTTTACCAATTACAATATAAAATGCAGTTTTTAATTCTGAAGCCATATCAAGAAATAAGTGCCAAATATTTAGATTTTTAATACTGTTTTGAGCACCTTGAATCTCTGATATGTTATTACCACCAAAAAAAACACAATCAAATTCAACTTTTTGATTTAAATACCTAATAATCTCTTGAAATACTGCTTGTGTTTCATATAGCAATATTCCATCTTTTTTTTCATATTCATTTTTTTGTCTAGCATTTTCTAATGGCGTTGGGTAGAGATTTAAGTCCGTAATATAAATAAACTTTATACTTTCTTTGTTTTCAATAGAAGCAGGTGAGATAATGGGAAAAAATATAAAAAGAAAAAGATTTAGAATAATTGCTGAATTTATATTTTTAAACTTGGGCATCATATTTTTTGTGAATAGATATAATTTATTGAGTCAACTAGTATTATAAGGTGAAAAAAAGTATAAATGAAAAGAAAAAGTTACATAATCCTAATATCAATATTTCTACTCTTAACACAAATTTTTTATCCCGAATATGCATATTCTCAGATTAAAGATAGGAACAATATAATGAAACAAGTAAGATTCATAAAAGAAGTAAATGGTATACGAGAGTATAAACTAAACAATGGTTTAAAAGTCCTTCTGAAATCAATTTATTCTATTCCATTAGTTACATTTTCAGTCTGGTATAAAGTCGGTTCAAGAAATGAAGTTCATGGCATTTACGGACTAGCACACTTTCTCGAGCATATGATGTTTAAAGGAACAAAGAAATATAAGAAAGGGGAAATTTCTTCTGTAATTCAAGGGCATGGTGGTGACTTTAATGCTTTTACATCTAGTGATGGAACTGCCTACTATGAAACGATTTCTCCAAAGTATCTTGAAAAAGCACTAGAAATTGAGTCTGACAGAATGAAGAACTCTTTACTTGATCAGAAGGAATTAACCCTAGAACGAACCGTTGTTTTGTCTGAGCTTGAAGGTGGTTTAAATAACCCTGTAGTACAACTAGATCAAGCAACAAGAAAAACAGCATATGAAAACAGTCCTTATAAACACCCAACAATTGGCTACATTGAAGACATTCAAGGTATTAATTCAGAAATTATGAAAGGGTTTTATAAAAAATACTACAATCCAAACAATTCTGCCATTGTCCTAGTCGGTGATTTCGAAGAAGAGTCAGCTTTAAAACTAATTAATAAATATTTTGGCAGCATTAAGAATGAAAGCATTGATATAAATGACACTATCCCAAGAGATGAAAAACAAACTAAAGAAAAACGATTTGTTTTAAAAAAACCTGGCTCTTTTAAAATTCTTGAAATTGCCTATCATATAACTGATGCAAAAGAAAAAGATATTTATCCGCTAAATATTTTAGAGGAAGTTTTAATTCGTGGAAAGAAAAGCTTACTAAACAAACAGCTAATAGAAACCGGACTAGCTACTGATATAAGTGGTGGTGCAGAGGTTAATAAAGATCCTGGATTGTTTTATATTTTGGTTTCATTATCTCCTAAAGCAACTCATAAAAAAGTTGAAAGCATTATAACCAATGCTATTGATTTTTTAATTAAAAATCCACCCACAGAGTCTGAAATTGAAGCTGCTAAAAACCGAATAAAATCAAGTTATTTATTTAATCAGGATGGTACTTATGGACAAGTATTAAATATAGGTTATTTTGAACTTATAAATAATTGGAGACAATCCATTGATTGGCCTAACGATATCTCTAAAGTCACGACAGAAGATGTTTCTCAAGTTTTAAATACTTATTTCAGCAAAAAGAATAGAACTGTAGGATACTTTATTCCAGAAATGCGAAAAGGTGAGAAGTATATAAGCGAACCATTATCTATATCCAGAACTCATAGCTATACAAAGCCAAAAGAAACAATAAAGGTAATTAATACTCCTGAAAAATCTAATTCTAAATTAAGAAAGCCATTTGGCTATAAAAAACAATTATTGAAAGATGGTTCAAATCTTATCGTTTATAAGAATATTGATATGCCCGTTACATATATTGCTGGAATAATTAAAGGAGGAAGCAGCCTTCTT
>JAHFBD010000132.1 GCA_023250175.1 Candidatus Melainabacteria bacterium | reverse complement strand
AATCAAAAGATAAAAAGTTTTTAGATTTAAGTATTGAATATAATCAGGATGATTGTCTGGCACTGTTATTCGTTACAAAGTGGCTTCTTTCCTTGAAAGAAAAAGAAGTGCCCGTGGGTGAGTTTATCAAGATGAATGAGTTATTATTACATTGACTTGTTATTTAGAAAAACATTAATTTTTTTTTATCTTTAATAACTCTTATTAAATAGTACATTTAACCCAGGCTTAATTTCTGTAATATTCAATGCATCTATCTAGTAAAAAAATAATGAAAGGAGTAAAAATCATGAATCCTATGCTTGAAAATGCTGCAGCTAACTATTGTAGATTTGATCCCCAAATTAATATGGTAGTAAACCGTCTTACAGGGAAGGTTAATACGGGGAATTTACAAGTCAATGACCCAGATGCAATAATGCTTCTAAACCTTATGACACGTTATGTTCCAAATAATGGGGTAAATTATAATGTTGCCATGGCTGAGTTTAATAACTTTGCTATGCATACAGGGCCTCAAGGATGGGATTTTGATAGAGATAATTTGTTTAGATTTGGTGATGTTGTAGGCGCTTTAGCTTTTACAGGACCTCGACCACCAATAGCACAACCCATGATACAACCAATGCCACAACCAATGCCACAACCAATGATTCAACAGATAATGCAACAGCAAATAGCAATAGGAATGCCAGGACAACAAGGACCTCAGGGACAGCAAGGAGCTCAGGGACCACAAGGAGTACCAGGACCTGCTGGAGGAAATGCTATTAATGGTATAGGAAATGCAATTAATAATATTGGTGGTGCCATTGGAAATGCCATTAACAATATAGGAGGTGCTATTGGTAATGTTATTAATGGACTTGGTGGAGCACCAGGACCAGCAGTAGAGCCAGGAGCACTGGATCTTCCTCCAATGCCAGATGTAGCATAATAAAGTAAAATCCTTTTAAATAATGTAGATGCCTACATAGGTTCTCTACTTGCATAAAAATGTATTGCTCATTATTTGTTAGCAATATTGACAAAAAGAACAAAAAATAAGACTTAGATAAATAAAAAACTTAACAGTTATTGCTTTAAGTCTTGATTATTTTGTTTATTATTTGCTCTAATAATAGTTAAGTATTTAACAAATAATGTAAAGGATTCTATATGGGACCAATTGTACCCCTTGGTTTTAATAGTTGTGTATCTAAGGCAGCTAACTTTTCTAATCAATATAAAGTTCCTGTAGGACAATCTATAAAACTTTCAAATATTGATCCAAATGATACAGCTGCTTTAGATTTAGAAAATAAAGAAGTTGTAGATGAATTATTTAAAAATAATAGAAGACAAATTCATGAGCTTCAACGTGTTTTAGGTGCTGAAAATAAACATGCTCTTCTCATTATAATTCAAGGTATGGATGCTTGTGGAAAGGATAGAGCTATAAGACGTGTCTTATGTATTAATCCAAAAGGTCTTCAGGTAGCTTCTTTTAAAGCACCAAGTGAGAAAGAGCGTAGACATGATTATTTATGGCGAATTCATAAAGATATTCCTGAATATGGAAGTATCGGTGTTTTTCATAGATCTCATTATGAGGATGTAATACCTACACGAGTTAAGAACAAAATTTCTGAAGATGTATTGGAGTTAAGATATGAACAAATTAATAACTTTGAAAAGTATCTTTCAGAAAATAATGTAAAAGTCATTAAGTTTTATTTTCATATGGGTAATGAAGAGCAATTAAAACGGTTAATTGAACGACGGGATAATCCACGCAAGCAGTTTAAACTTAGTATAAATGACTTTGAAGAACGAAAGTTGTGGGGTAAATATATGGAAGCTTATGAACAAGCTATAACTAAATGTAATACCCCATGGGCACCGTGGTTTATCATACCTGCTAATAACAAATGGTTTAAGGATCTTGTCTTTTCTCAAATCGTTTTAGAAACCCTACAAGAGCTTGACATGAAGTATCCCCCACCTCCAATTGATCCAAATGTTATTGATATAGGTTAATTTTAACTACATTGCAAGAGTATTATATCCGCAGTCTACGTATAAAAGTTCGCCAGTAATTGCTCTGGATAAATCACTAAATAAAAACACACAAGTATCTGCGACTTCTTCAGCTGAAACATTTTTACGAAGTGGAGCAGTGTTTTTAAAGTGCTCAAGCATTTTTGAAAAATCTGCAATGCCACTTGCTGATAGAGTTTTAATAGGTCCTGGTGAGACAACATTAACACGGATATTTTTGGCGCCGAGATCATATGCCAAATATCTGGCTGAGCTTTCAAGAGCTGCTTTTGCTACACCCATTACATTATAGTTTTTGACTACTCTTTCACTACCTAGATAACTTAGTGCAACAATGCTACCACCTTTTTCTTCCATAGCAGGTTTAAAAGCTTTAGCTAAAGCAACCAATGAATAGCTACTTACATCTTGAGCTAGATGATATCCATCACGTGACGTGTTTACAAACTCCCCCCCAAGCTCCTCGTGTTTTGCAAATGCAACTGCATGTAAGAAAAAATCAACTTGTCCAAATTGTTTTTTAACTTCTTCACCAGCATTCTTTAACTCTTCGTCTTTTGTTACATCTAAGTTTATAGAATATGGCTCTTGAAGATTTTCTTCTTTAAAAAGCTTTTCTAAATTTCTTAAAACCCTCTCACCTTGATATGTAAAACCGATTTCTGCTCCTTCTCGTATACAGGCTTTAGCAACTGCCCAGGCTATACTCCATTTGTTTGCAACTCCAACGATTATTCCTTTTTTTCCTTTCAGCAAGTTGTTTGATGACATATTTCTATTTTCCTTCTGTATTGGTTTTTCTATTGTTTCTGCAGATGACATATTTACCTCTATTTTATTTTGGTGCTTTTAGTTTTTACCTACCGCTCGTTTCGCACTAATGCTCAACTCGCTCTTTGTTACATGGCGCTTTTTGGTAAACAAATCACACAAAAAGCTTATTTATGATCTTATATATTATAGCTAGGCAATAACTATTTTTGCTTAATAAAACAAGAAATATAATATCAAATTATCAATTAAAAATATCATGTAAAGATGTAGAAGATTCAATATAAAACTAAATAGTATGCATGTTAAATTGATAAGGTTAAAAAAGTATTATTTGTTAGATTATGACATTAAGAGCAATTAATCTTATTAAGGCATTTAATGGAAAGACAGTCGTAAACAATATTTCATTTGAGGTTAATCCTGGTGAAATAGTAGGCTTGTTAGGACCAAATGGTGCAGGAAAAACAACTTCATTTGATATGATTGTTGGACTAATTAAACCTGATAATGGAAAGGTAACACTCTTTAATAAAGAGATTACAACTTTGCCAATCCACATGAGAGCAAAAGCTGGGGTTGGTTATCTAACCCAGGAACCATCAATTTTTCGGCGATTAACAGTAGGAGATAATCTAAGATTAATTTGGGATGTTTTAGGAGATGGGATCTTGGATTCAGAAGATGCTTTAAATAAACTACTCAATGAATTTAATTTATTGGATTTAAAAGATCATATTGCAATAAGTTTAAGTGGTGGTGAAAGGAGAAGAGTAGAAATAGCAAGAGTTTTAACAAGTGACCCAAAGTTTATTCTTCTGGATGAACCCTTTACAGGAGTGGATCCTATTGCTATTCAGGATATTCAAAAACTAATATCGAATTTAAAAACAAAAAGAAATATTGGCATATTACTTACAGATCATAATCCTAGAGCAACACTTGCAATAACTGACAGAGCATATATTATCCAGGATGGAAAGATTTTACTATCTGGTACTGCTCAAGAAATTGCTAAAAATCCCATTGCACGCAAATATTATCTTGGTGAGGATTTTATCCTATGATTAAATTTTTAAAAGAAATAATTTTTGCAAGGATAAATATTCTGGATAAGTATATAGTAAATGAATTCTGGATGCCATTTATTGCAGGTTCAGCAATAATCACTGGTATATGGTTAAGTGCAGATCAATTACGACACGTGTTCAAGCTAATTACTACTTCAGACGCTCCAATTACATTAGCCATCACTATTTTAGGGCTTCATATGCCACAGATTTTAATCATTACAATTCCAATAGGAGTGTTATGGGCATCATTTCTTGTATTCAGCAGATTAAACAATGACTCAGAAATTATTGCCATGAGAACAAGTGGTATCAGCCTAATTAAAATTTTAAGACCTGTAATTTTATTTGGGTTGCTTACTTCTTTCGTTTCATTTGCAATCAGTGAATTGATTGTTCCTATAACCGGACCAATAGTTCGTAAACTAGAGGTTTATGCTGTATACAAGAATCCATTTCCGAACAGCAAGAAAAATTTTGTTTATTTAGAAAAATCCTCTGGTAAAAAGCTTAAAAGAATCTTTTATGCATCGTATTATAATGCAGATAAAGATCTTTTAAAAAAAATTCTTATTCTAGATTTTACACGAAAAGGACTTAGGCAAATTTACACTGCAAAGCTAGGCAGATGGAGACCTGAAAAAGGTGGTTGGGAGCTAAGTAATGGTATAAGCCATACAATATCCAATGATAATTTTGTAAGCCGTGTGTCTAGCTTTGATGTACTTTTTATACCAAGTACTTCAACACCTGCAAAACTAATTCAGGAGTTAAGTAAACCTAGTGAGATGAATCTTATAAGATTAAATAAATTTCTTAAATTACAAGAAACAAATACAATACATACGGATGATTATGCTGAGGCACAAGTCACTTTTCATAGTAAATTTGCAAGGCCTCTCGCATGTCTTTTAATAGCCCTAGTTGGTGCACCCTTGGGGATTCTTCCCCGCAGATCAAACTCAAGCTGGAATTATATTGTTCTTGCAATTGTAATTTTTCAGTTTTATATGAGTCAATCAGTTTGTACATCAATGGCTGAAGCTGGCAAGCTTACACCATTTATAGCAGCATGGGTCCCTAATATTGTTTTATTGCTAATTGCAGTTTTTATTATTAGACAGAAAGCTCGATTAGCTTAGGATTATGTAATGGCTTAATTAATTAGATCTCTATAGGTACAATATAAGTTATGCTTTCACAAACCTCAGAAAAATCTAAAGCATATGAAAATCATTGGCCATCAATCGATAGCAAAATTGCTATTTGTATGAGTGGTGGTGTAGATAGTAGTGTGAGTGCTTATCTGCTTAAACAAAAAGGATATGAAACAATTGGTTTAACAGGATGGCTCATTAAGGGTTCTGGTCGTTGTTGTGACAATGGAATGATAGATGCAGCCAAAGTTTGTGAACAAATAGGTGTTAATCATATTTCAAAAGATCTAAGAGTATTTTTTAAGCAAGAGATTGTTGATCCATTTATAAGCTCTTATAATGCTGGTTCTACACCTATACCATGCATTACATGCAATACTTCGATTAAGTGGGGTTCTCTTATGCAGTATGCATTTTCTGAACTAAGTTGCACACATATTGCTACAGGGCATTATGCAAAGCTTGTAAAAGAAGATAGTGGCTTTAAAATACTTCGCCCTAAGGATTCTAAGAAAGATCAAACGTTTATGCTTTGGGGCTTAACTCAGGAAGTCCTTTCAAAGACAGTATTTCCACTTGGTGATTTGATTAAAGAAGAAGCTAGAGAGATTGCACGGACTGGAAATCTTCTTGTAGCAGATAAAGAAGAAAGTCAGGATATTTGTTTTGTATCTGATAAGGAAGGTACACAAGGATTTTTAGGAAAATATTTGCAGGTAAGAGAAGGATATATTATTGAAAATAAAACCGGGAAAGTATTAGGTCTTCATCAAGGTACATATAACTATACAGTCGGTCAAAGAAAAGGGCTTGGTATAGCACATAGTGAACCTTTATATGTAATTAAACTAGATGTTGAGCAAAATATAGTTTATGCAGGGACTAAAGATGAGCTTGAAGGACATGAACTAATTGCAAAAAATGTTAATTGGATAATGTCATCTGTAGGAATGAGTCCTAATTTACATTTGCGAGTCAGAGCAAAAATCAGATACAATAGTCCTACTGCACTTGCTAAGGTAACGCTTCTAGAAAATAATCAGGTGAGGGTTGTATTTGATGAACCTCAGTCGGCAATTACTTCTGGACAGTCTGTAGTATTTTATGATGAGAGCGATCAAATCCTTTTGGGTGGTGGTTGGATTGTTTAGTCTTAGGATTTTTCCTCTAATGTTTTGTAACCGTTGATTTATAATATAATCTCTTTGACAGGAGGTATTTATGAAAGTTTCAGGGATTTATATTTATCCAGTTAAATCATGCAAAGGAATAACCTTGCAAAGTAGTGACGTTAGTAATCTCGGACTAGAAAATGATAGACGATGGCTAATAGTTGATAGGGATATGAAATTTATTACACAAAGACAATTTCCTAAAAT
>JAHFBD010000131.1:422-6450 GCA_023250175.1 Candidatus Melainabacteria bacterium | reverse complement strand
TTTATGCTGGCATATCAAATGCTAATTATGCCAGACCCGGACAATAATGTAACATATGAAATCTATCATGTAGAAGATTTATCACAACTATTAAAAGAACAACCAAAAAAAACAGGCTGGATATTAGTAAATAAAGATGGGACCCCGATTGAAATACTTGAGAAGCTTTATCCTAATATAAGCTTATTTTCTACAGAACAAAAAGCACTCCAACATTTAAAGGAATTGCTTAATAAGCATACAAATCTAAAGCAACAACTAATTACAGCACAACCCATTATCATTAAAACGACACAAGAACAACTAGCTCAAAGTGGTTTACCTATTAAACTTGAGGAGCATATTTAATTTGTGTTCTGTTATATAAACTACATTAAACTTGTTTTATTTTTATTTCCTATTATTAGCTTTGGTTTAATCTCACTTAGTCAAATAACTAAGATTAGAACCTTAATATTATTAATTCCTTTTTCTATCACATTCGGCATCGCATATTATATATGCTTATGCCATATACTATCCTTCTTAGTCGGTCCACAACTGTCTTCCGTTCTAAGTTTATTAGTCTTATTATTTTTATCAGGCACAATTATTTTTCTTAAAAGAAAAGATTTTATAAAACCAATTAATGAATTATCAAAGAATCAAAATAAATGTTTATTTATTACTTCCGGAGTTATCTGGCTACTGACTTTTTTAACAATATCCAAATTTGGAACTTTTGATAAAGAATTTCATATACCAGTTGCACTATCAATATTTCATAACAACATCTATCCCCCTAAAGATTTTTATAGACCTGAATATGTTTTACTCTACCATTATGGTGGAGACTTATTAGCTGGCGCTATTAATTATCTTTGTAATATAAATATCTTAGAATGCTATGAAATCAATTCAACAATTTTTAGTGGAACAACGTTTCTTAGCTTCTTCGCATTAGCCTGGCTAATTAGTAAACATTTTAAGACATCATTCTTATGTGCATTTTGTACATATTTTGGAGGAGGGGTTTTATGGCTAGATGCAATTATAAGATATATTTTAAATCTGTTACCTGAGAGTTTTTATAAATGGGGTTTCATACAAACATTTTTAAATATCGGAATCTATGGAGGTATTATAAATGCCCCTTCTGTGAGCACATTCTTATCTACCTGTGGATTTGGAAATCCTCTTCTTATATTTTCATTTGTTTTACTCTGGAATCTTATTAATGAAAAAAGCTTTAAATCACAAATCGTTTATTTATGTTTTTTAAATATTTCTCTTTTTACACTATTCATTACGGCAGAGTGGCTTTATATGACATTCTGGGCAGGAGTTATACCATATCTACTTATATTGTTCATACGGAAGAAACAAAATTTCTCAGTTGTATTTATCTTACTAATCACCTCCATAGCTTTAAACAAGTCAATTGGTAGTGCCCTTTTCATGCAAGACCCGATTCAACACTTAGGAAGAGCAAACATTTTTAATATTGGAATAAAAGAAAAGCTTTTTTGGGTTACAAGGTGGGGGCGTTTAGATGACATAATGATGCATTATAAAGAAATCCCCTGTTTATCATGGGAATTTATTTCTGAGTTTGGGTTTAGTCTTATTCTTTGTCCCCTTATTGTCTTTTACTTAATAAGAACAAAGAACAAATTTGCGTTTTTATTGTTTTTATGTGTTTTTGCCACCATGCCTCTGCCTACAATTCTTGATTTTAGAATTAATCCGGTAGATGCTAATAGACTTTTTAGTTTTGGGAATTATATTTTAATCTTATTAATCACTATAAGCATTTCAACATTATTTAAATCGTTCTTTCAAAAAAAATATTTCACACTCATCTACATTCTTGGATTCTGTTTATCACCAATATCAGGACTAGTGCTTGGTTCAGTATTCAGTCCTTATATTTATACAAACAAAGTCTTTGTCAAGCAGGTTTTTAATATTTTACAAGATACCAAATCAATTTCTGGATTATTTTCTGGTTTAAAAAATATAGATTCGATTTTATATGATTATAAACTTGGTCCAGAAACTAAATATAAAAATGAAATTGAATTTTTATCTGCACATAGTAGCCCACAAGATGTTGCAATTAGCAGTTATACCGATATTCCTTTATACGTTGGAATTTATACCATTGTCCCAGCCAATAAATGGATTTTCAAAGATCTTCTATACTCTTCTTTTGATAGTATTTATCTAACAACCCTTACAACCTTAGATCCTTATTTACTAAATGAGTTAAATGTTAAGTGGCTAATACTAAGTAAAAGAGCAACGAATAACTTACCAATTGAAACTCAAAACAAATTAGCTGATTCAAAACTTTTTAAGTTAGCATATTCAAAGCTTGATAGTGATCCTAAACAATTTTTGGAAATTTATAAGATTGAGGATTTAAGTAAAATCCTAAATGGCTATAAGCGCTCTACAGCATGGTTTCTAGCCAACAGCAAAGGACAACCCCTGGAAATATCTTTGAATAGTAATAAAATCTCATTATTCCCCAGTTCATATAACGCATTATCATATTTAAATGAATTAACAAAATTAAATCCTGGGTTAAGAAATAAATTAATTACTTCACAAACAATTGAAATAAGCAAAATAGAAGAACAAATAAGAAAGAGCATGTTAAATATAAGGCTAGAAGTCCAAAATTAAGATACAAAAAATATGTATCCTCTAGCCATCTTTCTCATAATTTAAGGAATAATCCTTACCAAAACTATTGATATAATGGTATTTTAAATCTACCTAGGAATAAATTATAAAGACTTGATTACTTATCTAAAAAATTTAAAAGATAAAATTGATCGTCAGGTTGGCTCAGACTTTCTACAAAGAGTCATTCAACATCAGGGTGCAAAAGGATTAGTAAACCTGGTTAATGTTTCAGTAACTGCATTACAGGAAGAACAACCGGCAAGGTTAAATTACCTGCCACCATGTTTATTTGTAGAAGTTACAAATCGATGTAACTTATCGTGTCCTACCTGCCAGTTAGGAACTGACCAGGCATATAAAGGATATAGCAAAGGTGATATAAGTTTTGAACAATTCAAGAAAGTCATTGATCAAATACCATCATTAGTTTATGTAACTCTCCAAGGTGTCGGTGAACCTCTTTTAAACAAAGATATTATGAAAATGATTAAGTATTGCACTGATAAAGGAGTCGCTACTTACATAAACACAAATGGCACAATACTTACAGAAACTAAATCCCAAGAATTAATAGCAGCTGGCTTATGTAATCTTTCAATATCAGTTAATAGCTTTAATGAAGAAGTCTTTTCTCAAACAAGAAGTGGCGCATCCATAGTAAAAATTGCAGAAAACATTAAAAAGTTTATCGAGATAAAAAGAAATGCTAACTCAAAAAAACCTGTTGTTTCATTTAGATCCATCTTAATGAAAGAAACTGAACCCCACATGGAAGAGTTAATTTTTAAATCAAATGAGCTTGGTATCGATGTTTTATACATACAACTATTTATAAGTGTTATAGCAGACAAAAGCCTTATAGACTCATCACTTACAACTAGTGAAGTCGAAACATTTATAGAAAAACTTGAGCGTTGGAAAAAACAAGTAAATCTTGAAATAGTAACAGAAAGTTTTGGAAAATCGTCTAATAACCTAGGACAGTGCAAATTACCCTGGTTTAGTCCAAACGTAACAGCAGAAGGCTATGTTACACCTTGCTGTACTATTAGCAACCCAAGCATTATAAATATGGGAAATATTTTTGAAACTCCTTTTGAACAAATCTGGAACTCTGACAAATTTGTAACTTTTAGAGAGAGTTTTTATGATAAGCAACCCATGGCTTGTGCTGGCTGTCCAAGCTACAAGCTAAAGTCTGATACAAAGCCAGTTTACAATTGACTTCTATGAGAAAATATCTTTTTCTCTTATTCAAGCTAATAATATTCTTTGCTATTTTTGCCTGGATCTTAAAATCAGTCAACATTAACGAGGCTATTAAACTTTTACAAAAAACAAACTTACTATATTTTCTTTTGGCTTATCTATTAAACAATCTATCAAATATTTTTCTGACAATAAAATGGCATAGACTTGCCACACCCTTAGGTATAAAGAGCTCTTTTATAGAACTACTACAACTAAACTACATATCAACTTTTTATAGTATTTTTATTCCTGGACAAGCATCTGGTGAATTAATTAAAGGATTAAAATTAACAAAGAAAGAAGATTCTAATCAAAGCGTCTGGATGCCTATATTTATTGATAAAATTACTAATGTTTTAATTGTATTTTTTATAGGTTTAATTGCTGTTCTATATGATAATAGCTTTAAAAATAACTTAGGTGTAATAGGTTTAATTAGCACTATAACAATATCTTTATTCTTATTAACTTTGATTTTATTTAGTGAGAATGCTGCAAAAATTACAGACTTAATTAAGAGCAAGCTGATAAGCTGTTTAGCATTTTTTAAGTTCAATACAAACTTTATGAATAATTTTTCTTTAACATACTTTGAAGGCTATAGAAAATCTAAAACCATATTATTAGAAACATTGTTCTGGAGTCTGCTAACAAAGATTCCACACATCTTTTCTTTTTATTTTTTAGCACTTAGTTTAACTATTGATTTAGATATAGTTCAGTCTGCTTACTTATTTTCACTTGTATCTGTTACAAGCTTATTACCAATAAGTTTTTCCGGACTTGGTGTTAGAGAAGGAACTGTTATCGTTCTACTTTCACAGCTTGGAATTTCAAACTCATCAGCATTAAGTTTATCCATGCTTATATTTATTACTGGAATTCTTATAGGACTACTAGGGGGAGTATTGGAGTTATTCTCTGGATTAAAGCCTCAAGTACAACCAAACAAATAATAATGAGCAAAGTTAAATCAAAACAAAAAGAGTGGGAGAGGAATTATTACATAATTATCCCGGTCTTACTTACTTTACTGATTTACCTCATTTCTTTAACATTTGGGTTTCGAAACTTTGATGAAGATATTTTAATTAAAAACTTTTATATGCCTAAAACATTTACAGAGTACATTGAAAAGTTTTTTTTAATTAATTCTGGTGGTGCCTCAGAAGCTCATGGATTCTCCTTTTCAGGAATAAAGAATGTTCATGTATGTTTTTTAGGTATGCCTAGTATTTATTTATTAGCATACCTCTTTAAAGCAAATCCTTTTTTATATCATGCCTGGAGCTTATTATTACATTCTATTGCTGTCATATTCTTAGCATTGTTTTCTTATAAATTTACCCAAGACAAAAAGATTGCAATGTTTATAGCATGTGCATGGACACTACATCCTACGAACGTAGAGTCTATTGTTTGGGCTACAAACTGGCTTCAGTGTTTAGGCGCTATTTTTTATTTTAGTACATTGTGGTGGATTGCTAGTCATACAAATAAACACACTTGGCAAAATACTCTTATTATTTCATTTCTCACCATAATACAAATATTTTTTACAGAACACACAATTACAATACCAATTGCACTTTTTATAACTACTATATATCTTCTTAGAAATCAGAAACAAGAAAAGATTTTTAAGACTGCTATCAAGACTACTCTTCCATCATTTCTTATAATTTTTGGCTATTGGCTTATGCGAAACTTTTTAATTGCAAGGGCAATACAAAGCTCACAAACAAATAATTTAAAAGAATTAATAGAAAGAGTCTCTTTTCTTACCCCACAAGCTTTTATACATCAATTTAAATTAGTATTTTTCCCGCTTAAGCTAACAATAGATCAAATTGATTTGCAGTATCTTGACAAAGCATACCTGGGAAGCTACCACATAATTTGTCTGCTTAAAGTTATTATAATTGCTGCTACTATATGGTTCCTAAGAAAAAGCTTTCCATATTTATCTTACGGATTATTGATGTTTACAGTGACTCTTTTACCTTTTATCCAAATCATCCCTCTATATTCACTTGGCGCAGAAAGATATAACTATTTTGGTTCTGCTTTTATAGCATTCGGTATTATAGGAACATTATTTCAA
>JAHFBD010000131.1:0-412 GCA_023250175.1 Candidatus Melainabacteria bacterium | reverse complement strand
TATTCACTAGTACTATTAATACAAGCAAGTCTTTATTTAAAAAGGGGATTTGGACTTATAATCTCGCAATCTGTCAAAGAGCTGAAGATAAGAAAAAAGAATTATTAGTTAAATCAACCCAATTATTAGAAGAGTTCATTAAAAAAGAAGAAGCTGTTTCTACTCCTCAATCCTCAACTCTAGACAAATACGAACTCGATTCAAAATCACTGTTGACGAAAGCCACAGACAGAATAGCTACAAACTATGAAATTTTAAATGAGAAAGAAAAACAGCTTCAGTATTTAAATAAAGCACTTGCCTTTTCAATCCATAAATCTCAGACACAAAGCTTAATTTATAAAAACCTTGGTACTTACTATTTTCAAGAAGGTGATTACAAAAAATCTCTTGACTTTTACTTAAACAGTTA
>JAHFBD010000130.1 GCA_023250175.1 Candidatus Melainabacteria bacterium | reverse complement strand
TAATAACAGCAGTTGTCCTTGCGATAGGACGTGCATTTGGTGAAGCTATGGCAGTAAAGATGGTTATAGGAAATACTCAGACAATGCCTGACTTTTCATACCAGTCATTGTTTGGACTTTTGGGTTTAGCTAGAACACTAACAACGAACATTATTGGTGATATTGAATATGCAGAACCGGGCCCTCATTTACAAGCACTTTTTGCAACGGGTGCAATTTTATTTGTATTTATTATTATGACTAATGCTTTGTCTCACGTATTGTTAAAAAAGGCTTATGGAGCAAGGAAAGCCTAGAATGATAGAAAATACCCAACAAATAAACCTTAATAGAAAAGAAAAAATTGCTCAGGTTTTACTTGAACAAAAAATTGCTCTTGGAACACTATGGCTTTCCGGCTGGTTAATTGTTGGGGTTTTAATTTTTATTATTGGCTATATCTTTTATTATGGTTTACCATCGGCACTATCATTGAGGTATTTATTTGCAGCACCAGAAGGTGGAAGATTTGATAATGGAGGGATTTTATATCAGATTATTTCTACTTTATATCTTGTTATTGGCTCAATAATAACAGCAGCGCCTATTGGAATTTCGGCTGCCATTTATCTGACAGAGTATGCCCCACAAAACATAATTACAAAATTAATCCGTTTTGCTATAGAAAATCTTGCTGGAATTCCTTCTATAATTTATGGACTATTTGGGTTAGCTTTTTTTGTTATATTTCTAAAGTTTGAATATTCTTTACTAGCAGGTGTTTTAACTGTAGCTATTATGGTACTTCCTGTAATTATTAGGACATCTGAAGAAGCCTTAAAATCAGTGCCTCAAAACTATCGTCAAAGCAGCTTAGCTTTAGGTGTAAACAAATGGCAGACTATTTATCATGTAGTTTTACCCTCAGCATTTCCAGGGATTCTTACAGGTATTTTATTAAGCATTGGAAGAATTGTTGGAGAGTCAGCTATTTTAATTCTTGCTGCTGGTGGTAGCATTACTTTACTGCCTAGTTTTATTACAGATGAATATCCATATATCTTCCCAGATTCAGGAAGAACACTAGCTGTACATCTTTACTACCAAGCAACTAGTTATGATACAAGAGGAAAAGCTTTTGCTACAGGAGTTGTTTTAATTTTTATTGTTTTATTTTTAAATTATTGCATTAACCAAATTTCAAAGAGTTACAGAAAAAAGTATGTAAGATAAAAAACTATTTTAAAGCTTCAACCCCACCAACAATTTCAGTTAATTCTTGTGTAATTCCAGCCTGGCGAGCTTTGTTATAGACAATGGTTAGTTTTTCAATTAACTCTTTAGCATTTTTTGTAGCGCTTGACATTGCATTCATCCGGCTTGCTAATTCGCTGCAATTTGCTTCTAAAAGAGCATGGTAAAGAATATTGCTTAAGTATAGTGGAATTAGGCTTGCAAGTACTACTTCTAATGATGGCTCAAACAAAATAGAACTAGAGAGCATAGGCTTAATGCTTTGTGATGTTTGTTCTGATTCTTGCTCAGCTTGAATAGGTAAAAAGTGTTTCACATAAGTAGTAGATCTAAGCATTGATATAAAATCAGTTCCAATAATTTCTACCTGGTCAACCGTTTTATTAATAAATGCTGATTCAGCACAAGAAGCAATTAAATTTGCAATTTCTACGGTCGGTACACTTGGAAGCTGTGTAAAACTTTCAAGAATTGTGACTCGTGCCCTTCTAAAAAAATTATTTGCTTTATTGCCTATTAAAATTAGCTTTGGTGTTACATTTGACTTTTCTAAATCTAAAACTCTTTTTGCTGCTTTCTTTACAATGTTTGCATTGTAGCTTCCACATAATCCACGATCTGAAGTTATTACAATAATCCCAATAGATTTTACCCCTCTTTTCTCCATAAGAGGAATCTCTTTCTTATCAAAATCTGATATTGCAGCAGCAGCTCTCAATAAGAAACTAGTGACTTTTTGTGTATATGGTCTTGAATTTAAAACTCTTTGTTGTGCTTTTCTTACTTTACTTGCAGCAACAAGTTTCATTGCTTGAGTAATTTTTTGAGTACTTTTAATGGACTTTATACGAACTTTTATATTTTTCAGATTTGGCATATAACAATTATAGCGTATATAATAATCCTGTAATTATATGAAGCTACTTAAAATAAAACTTCCTTTTTTAATTCTTATTTCTTTCTTCTTTTTTACTTTATCTGATTTATTTATTAATTGCTCTTACTCCCAGACTAGTAATGATGTAATGAGTGATCCGGCTCAAAAATATGAAGAGCTATTTAAATTAAAAACCCCTGAAAATATAGAAAACAGTATTCAGCCACCAAGCAATGATATGGCTCAGATACCGGAAGCAATGGTCGTACCGGAACCGGAAATAATGGTCGCACCAGAACCAGAAATTATTGCACAAGATAACACTAAAGACCTTTTGCCAAAATTAAATCCCACTCTTTTTAACAATTGGGTTTTATTAAATGATACAGAAATATGGACCCCTGAAAAAGATTTACCACAATTTATAACTCATGATAAAGATGTCTTAAAGGAATTAGGCATAACGAAGGCTATAAGACAGAGTTATCAAAATGAAAATAGTATTGTAGATATTGTGATTTATAGATTTATGGACTTCAGTGGAGCATATAGTGCATTTACAGTCTTACATAATGGCGGACCTACAAAATTAAAAGTAGGAAAGCATGCAAGCGAGGATGAAAAATCAGTAACTTTTTGGAAAGGGAATTATTTTGTTGATATCCATGTTTCACTTCAAAATGATGAGTCTGCTAAAGGGTTTGTAGTTTTAGCTAGCCAGGAAGTATCAAAAAATATATTAATTGAACAGCTTCCACCTGTAGTTGCCATACAATTCCCAGCCCTAAATCGTATACAAGGCTCAGAGAAATATTGCTTGGGTCCACTTTGTTGTAAAAAATATTTTTCTAGTGTTTTATCTGAGATTAATTATGATGAGTTTGAATTGTTGGATTCTGGTGGGGTAATAACTGCTGAGTACAAATTCTCCAATAACTCAAAAGAAACAATCATATTATTTCTTACTCGCTATATTAAAAAAGAAACTGCTGAGCTTATTTTTAATAAATTAAAAACACAATTTGAATTGAGAGTAACTAAAGCTAAAGAAGATAAGACAAATAAAGATGCTAAGGAAATGGATATTGATATAGATCTTGAAGACTCAACTGTGAAAATAAAGAATAAAAAGAATGATTTTACAATGCTAAAACAAAAAGGAAATTTATTAGCTATTGCATATGGAATTACAGATAGAAAAAACGGGGAAAAAATTCTTAGTTTAATACCTTGGCCAATTGAAATTACTAAGCCTACAAACTCATTAACAGAAACCAATAATACACAGAATGTAAACCCATAGAGATCAGGAAATACAAAAGCAAATTAGCTACTTACTAAGACAGACTCGTTATACAATAAATTTAAGCTTTTTATAGTAATAAATGGTTTCTTATAGCTAATAATATAGATTAATACAGCATTTAAATAGGTAAAATCAAAAACGATGTAAAATATTAGAATTAAAAGTAAGGATAGTTTATGACGGTGGCAGAACAAAAACAAAAATCAAAAAAAACAGAAACATTAGAAGAAGCTACTATTAGGTTTGCTGGAGATTCTGGGGATGGAATGCAGCTAACAGGTGGTCAGTTTACAAACGCCACAGCAATTGTCGGGAATGATTTAAGTACTCTTCCTGACTTCCCTGCAGAAATTAGAGCTCCTGCCGGTTCTCTAGCTGGTGTAAGTGCTTTTCAAATTCATTTTAGTAGCAAAGAAATTCATACCCCTGGCGATGTTTTAGATGTTTTGGTTGCAATGAATCCTGCCGCCTTAAAAACGAATTTAAAAGATCTAAAACCTGGTGGAATGCTTATAGTTAACACGAATGCTTTTACAGAGACAAATCTAAAAAAAGCAGGATATGAAGCAAACCCACTGGCTGATGAAGTTCTAAGCAAAAAATATCAAGTTTTCTCTGTTGAGATTTCAAAACTTACACAATTTGCTTTAGAAGGAATGAATCTTTCATCAAAATTAATTGATCGATCGAAAAACCTGTTTGCTCTTGGATTAATGTATTGGCTTTATACAAGGCCGATGGAAACTACTATTGAGTGGTTAAAAAAGAAATTCTCAGATAAACCAGAAATTCTAGAAGCAAATTTAAAAGTCTTAAAAGCTGGTTATCATTATGGAGAAACGACTGAGACTTTTATCTCCAGTTATGAAATAAAACATGCTGTAATTAAGCCCGGTAAATATAGAAATATTACTGGCAATGAAGCTGCTGTACTTGGTTTAATCTCTGCATCTCAAATTGCCGGAGTTAGTATATTTTTAGGAAGCTACCCAATTACCCCAGCAAGTGATATTTTGCATGAGCTGTCAAAGTATAAATACTTTGGAATTAAAACTTTTCAAGCTGAAGATGAAATTGCTGCTATAGGAGCAGCTCTTGGTGCTAGTTTTGCTGGTGGACTTGGGGTTACTACAAGTAGTGGGCCAGGCTTATGCTTAAAAGCAGAGTTTATTAATCTGGCAATGAAAACAGAACTACCTTTAATTATTTGTGATATCCAAAGAGCCGGTCCAAGTACTGGACTCCCAACGAAAACTGAACAATCTGACTTACTTCAGGTAATGTTTGGACGAAATGGAGATAGTCCAATACCTATTCTTGCTGCAAGTACACCAAGTGATTGTTTTGACACCATGATAGAAGCAGTAAGAATTGCGACTAAGTATATGACCCCTGTATTTTTTATGTCTGATGGCTACTTAGCAAATGGTGCTGAGCCCTGGAAGATACCTGAGGTATCTGAGCTTCCAAAATTTACGGTTAAGTATAGAACTGAAAAAGATGGATTCTTTTCTTATTTGCGAGATAAAGAAACACTTGCTAGACCGTGGGCAATTCCAGGAACCCCTGGTTTAGAACATACAATAACTGGTATTGAAACAGAAAAAGTTACTGGAAAGATTTGTTATGATCCACAAAATCATGATGATATGGTGAAAATAAGGGCTCATAGAATTGCTCAAATAACAAATGACATCCCAGAATTAAAAATAATTTACGGAGAAAAGAAAGGTGATTTACTAATTCTTGGTTGGGGTAGTACTTTAGGTGCTATTAATGCAGCAACTGAAAACCTTATAGAAAAAGGATATAAAGTAGCTAATGCCCACCTTAAATATCTAAATCCTTTTCCAAGAAATCTTGGAGATATATTAAAAAATTACAAAACTGTTTTAATCCCTGAAATTAATTTAGGGCAAATGAGGTTTTTAGTAAGAGCTAAATACTTAGTAGATGCACATGGGTTAAATATAGTAAATGGTAAACCATTAACTACTGGAGCAATTGTTGATGTGGCAGAAAAACTAATAAAGGGTTGAGATAATGGCAATAGAAACACCAAAATATACCAAAGCAGATTTTGAATCCGAAAATGATATCAGATGGTGTCCTGGTTGTGGAGATTATGCCATTTTATCGGCTATCCAAACCGTTATGCCAACGCTCGGCATACCTAAAGAAAAAGTTGTGTTTGTCTCTGGAATTGGATGCTCAAGTAGATTTCCTCATTATATGAGTTGTTATGGGTTTCATACTATCCATGGAAGACCTTTGACAGTAGCAACTGGTGTTAAGTCTGTAAACCCGGAGTTATCCGTCTGGGTTATAACTGGTGATGGTGATGGTTTAAGCATCGGTGGAAATCATTTCATTCATGCAATGAGAAGAAATCAGGATTTAAAAGTTCTATTATTTAATAATAGAATCTATGGACTTACAAAAGGACAGTATTCACCTACGTCTGAATTAGGAAAGAAGACTAAATCTACACCACTTGGATCAATTGATAACCCTGTTAATCCTGTTTCATTAGCTATTGCGGCAGGTGCTACCTTTATTGCAAGAACAGTAGACAAAAATGTTAAACATATGGTGGAGGTGTTTAAAAAAGCTGCAGCTCATAAGGGTTTAGCATTTATTGAGATACTTCAGAATTGTGTGGTATTTAATGATGCTGCATTTGAGGATTATACAGAAAAAGATATTAAAGACGATCACTCAGTTTATTTAGAAGATGGAAAACCTCTTATTTTTGGAAAAAATCATGATAAGGCAATTAAATTAAATGGTTTTCAAACTGAGGTTATTACAGGTATAAATGGAAATTTAAAAGAGGCTTTATTACACCAAGAAATGACTTCAGATAGAGGGCTTGCTTATGTACTAGGACAGATGGGGGTTGAGAATAAAGATTTGCCTGTAGCTTTTGGTGTCTTGAGACGAGTAGAAGAACCTACATATCAAGACAGACTGTACGAGCAAGAAAAAATCTCAAAACAAAAAATGTCTATGCAAACATTAGAAAAAGTCTTGAGTGGTGGAGATACTTGGGTAGTATCATAAATCCTTAAATATAAACTAAGTGTTTAGAAATAA
>JAHFBD010000129.1 GCA_023250175.1 Candidatus Melainabacteria bacterium | reverse complement strand
TTTTTAATTTCTTTCCCATGAATTGATATGCAAAGTTTTCCCAGGTTACAAGCTTCTAGCTTCTTCTTTACTACTTTCAGTGCTGCAAGCTTGTCGCTTACAAATAACACCCTTTTCCCTCGTACAATACACTCGGCAATTATATTTGCAATGGTTTGAGATTTCCCAGTACCAGGTGGGCCTATTAAAACAAAGTTCTTTTTATTAATTGCTGCTTCTATAGCACATCTCTGACTTGAGTCAGCATCTAAAATTTCAAATATCTCAGATGGTTTTTTATCCTCTGCTTGCTTGCTTAATTCATCCAGATTTGTGTTGTGCTCTATTTTTGTTTGTGGCTTTTCTCCACAGATATTTTGAATAATAGGATCATTAACAAATGCATTTATATTTTTTTGAATATCTGTAAGTAAAACAAGTTTTTCAAACCAAAACTTTCCAAGCCATACTTCATCTTTTACCTCCCCCTGAAGGATTTTAGTAAGTTTTTCTTCAATTAAATCAAATATATCTTTTATTGTTTTTTCATTCTCTATATTTTCAGAAGTATTTAACAATTCACTTATATCAATATTAAGATCAATGCCATAGTTTTTCTTTATAAGATAAGCAAAAGTAGGGTTAAATTCAACTTCAGAACTCTCTACCATTTGAATACTAAACCTGTCTTTTGTTCTTGTTTTTTGAATGGTTACAGGAATAAAAATCAACGGTGTATTTAGGATTTCATCTGAAAGCAAAGGATCTTTCCATTCAAAAAAGCCACAGACTACATATAAAACCTGTGTTCCTCTCTCTTCTACAATGCTTTCTGTATCTCTTTTTATCCTGGTAAATTGATTGATTACTTCATTGTTATCATATACTTCATCTAATTCTTCCAGTTTTTCCAATACTGTAGTTTGAGTTTGTATATTAGCTTCGTTTGTAATGGGGGTAATCTCCTGGGCAGAAGGCTGTTCTTGGACACAATCAATGTGATTATCAATACTATCTGGAATACTTTCATATTCACTTTTATCTCTATGAAAGTATTCTCTTCCTTCATAGATACTCTTAAACCCTTTACTCAGATCAATTAATCCAAGCTCGCTTAAAGATATAGATTCATTTTTATTTACAAGACTTTCAAATATAGTATTAGAATCCAGGGTAAACTTGAAAATATTATTTTTTCTTTTCCCTTTATTTTTACCACCTTTTACTTTAGTAGCAAAATGAATTGATGGATTTCTTTTTGTTAAATCAAGTAAAGTATCACACCATCTTCGTAATTTATTTTCAATGACAGGATTAATTTTTTCAGATGACTCTTGCACTGGTTCATCTAATACATTTTCAATCTCTTTTAATTCCATGTATAATGCAGACGACGTTCACTGAAGATGTATCCTGATATTGAAGCGGGTAAAACGTTATTTTCTCTTAAGTAGATACGTTATTAATTGATTATTGCTGCTTCTATTCACTTCTACAATGTTAAAGAACTTAGAAACAAAATCATTCAATTCTTTTTCATTAATTCCTCTATGTATTGTAGGTTTTCTGGGCCAATTAGCCTCATACCAACTATCAGGAGTAATTGATGTAATTAATGTTCCATTCTTTCTCAATGAGTTATATACTCCTTGTATTAGTTTTTCTATATTAGGGATATGAACCAATAACTCAATTGCAACAAGGAGATCATACTTATTCTTTTTAGATAGAAAGCTATTGATATCACTATTTATTATTTGTCTATGTGGAAATTCTTGTTTTAAGATATTTAATGCTTTCTTATTAATATCAACAAGTGTAAGATTCACTCTGGGTAGTTTATCTAACAATTGTGAAATGCGACCGAAACCAGCTCCTAATTCAAGTATATCTTTAGGACTTATCTTTTCTAACCAATTTTCAATAATATTTGTTTGTTGAGCATAGTATTTATTAGTTGGGTTCCACCAGTCGAGTTTTGAATTAGCAAAATATTCTGTTACTGTACTATGAGTATATCGGGGATTGGTTTTAATCCTTTGATCTAAATTAACAACAAGTGTGCTCATCTTAAGTTATAATTATAATTTAATCAATGCCAAATAATCAAATTCAAAAAGCAACTTTCGGAGCTGGGTGCTTCTGGCACGTAGAGGATGTATTTAGCAAAGTCCCTGGTGTTATATCTACATGTGTAGGATATAGCGGCGGGCATTCTCAAGATCCTACTTATAACGATGTTTGTACAGGTACTACTGGACACGCTGAAGTCGTACAAATCGAATATGATCCAAGTAAAATAACTTTTGAAAAACTTCTTCAAGTATTTTGGGATTTACATGACCCTACGCAATTAAATAGACAAGGACCTGATATAGGAACTCAGTACAGATCTGTTATTTTTTATCATACAGAAGAACAAGAAACGGTAGCAAAAGTATCCAAAGGAAATTTAGACAAATCAGGAAAATATAAAAACAAAATAGTTACTCAAATCGAACTAACAAAAGAGTTCTATAAAGCAGAAGAGTATCATCAGAAATATTTTGAAAAATCAGGTAGTGCAAACAATTGTACATTTCCTAATTTTAAACTATAGACTTATCTAAACAAAGGAGTATTAAACTCATATTTAATATAGTGCTTTTCATCTTCTAACTTAAAAAATGGAAGTCTAAGTAAAGTTGCTGCTTGTCCATGGTTTAACCAGCCCAATTCTCTTAGTGCTTGAATTGTTATTTTATCTCTGTAGGCTCCATTCCCACCCCATTCTTTAACAATAAGTGAGCTTTCTTCTTTTTTATTAGCTACAATAACCAATCCCTCAGCTCCTAATTTAGCAACTAAATTACCATTAGTAATATTCATAAGACAACTATCCAATGAACTTTCTCCACCAACTAAGAAAGGATGCTTAGTCATAGCTTCTGTTACAAGCTTAAATGCAGGATCAGATACGAACTTAGAATACAAAGCTCCAAATGCACCAAGAGATAAATTAAAAGTAGGAATATTACAATTGTCATAAGGAATTATTACTGTATTTTCATTATTAGAATATTCTTTAAGTTTTTGCAATAACCATTGTTGGACTTTACTGTTTGGTTTCCAATAGTCTTCAATCGGCTCATTCATAAGCTTTGATAATATTCCTTGGCAAGCATGATGCCCAGAACATTGATCGTAGAGTTTAGGGGTTTTAGAAGGGATTACATCTGCTTTAATAAGTCGGCTTCTGCTTTCATCATCAAATGGATAGCGCCCACCACATGTCATATAATGTTCAGTTAAGTCTGCTTTTTCTAAAGCTGATTTAACATGTGTACGATGAGTAAGAGTCCCTGAGTGTGATGCACTTAAAACAGCTAATTCTTCTAAGCTTAATTCTGATGGTTTTATACTTGAAGCTTTTTCTTTTAGTTCATTTATATAAGCTACTAATAATCCTGCATGAAATGGTTTAATAGCGGAATGAATGTTTACTCCTTCATTTTTATCATTAGGTGTAAATTGTTTTATAATCACTCCTTCTTTAGAAGAAACTATAGCTGATGCATATGATTGTATGTTTGGGTAATTATAGCGAGTGACTGTGAGTACTGGTTTTCCATGTGGTGTGAATAGAGCCTCTTTAGCTTGTTTTGTCAATGGTAGAAAAGTACCAATTGAACTAGTATTAATTCTGTTTGCAATATTTATATTCATGAAATTAAAACAATTATACCACTTGGTTTTTACGGTTTCTTAGCTTATTCCTTGTAGATTAATTACATGATAAAAAAGTTCTTACATATTATTCATTGTAGTTTTCAGACTTTATGAGGGATATCCTTTTAAATCCTTTCATCTAAAAAGTTGAAGCTGAGTCTCAATCGTTATTTTTTATTTTGCATGGGTAAAGTAAAAACAGTTTAGTTAAAAGCAGGGGGTTGGTTAAAAGGATTTCAGAATACCTAATTTAATCAAATAATATTATGTCAATAGTTAGAGGATTAGGCCAAGGAGCAAATTTACCAAATAGAACTCAACTTATACAATCATTAAACAGAAGAGAACGTGCAATAGAAGCTGAGGGTACCTTAGAAGTTGGGACAGGGCCTCTTTTACAAGGAACCTCAAGAAATAGAGATGATTTTGCTGGTAGATATATTAACCAACAAGGTGGTAGTAGATTATTTAATACAGGAACAGATGAAAGAGGTAGATATGTCAATGGATATGTAGTAGTCGGACAAGGAAGAGCTCGTATAATTACTCCAGAATATCTAAGACCTGCTAGTGAAGCCCCAAGATCAATCCTTAGTCCTGCTCAAGCAAAAGAACATTTAGAATTAGAAACTACTGGACGAACTGATGCACAAGGCAGACCTATTTATCGTAGAGATGGCTTTAGAGGAGATTATACTGTTAGAGAAGATGGGACTATATTTTTTAGCGGGGGTTACCATACAAATGGTGGTAGAGGCAGAATAAATCTCCCAGCTCAAACTTATATAAATGGCAGATGGTATAGAGGTGAAATGCCAGTGGGTACTTCATCACTTCCACCCGGAGGTACAACTCCACCTGGAAATACAGCACCACCTGGTATTGGCATACCACCTGGAAATACAACTCCACCGGGTATTGGCATACCACCAGGAAGTACAGCACCACCGGGTATTGGCATACCACCAGGAAGTACAGCACCACCTGGTATTGGCATACCACCAGGAGGCTCAACTCCACCTGGTATTGGCATACCGCCGGGAGCAGTATCTAGAGTTAGGATATCTCCTCCAACAATATCAAATCTAAGAAATCTAAGAGATATAGATAGAAATTTAAACAGGATCACCGGGGAAATAGACGATTTCCAAAATGATCCTGCACATCCTGATATGGATGAACTAATAGATTTACTTAGAGAAGTATCTCGAGAAATTTCTCAAATCATTAGAAATCCTGGAGGTGTTAACCCTAATCAATTTAGAGAATTAGCAACCCAGATAAGAACAATTCTTGATGACTCACAATCTAGAGATGGTGATGTAATTCCTGAACAAATGGAAGCCTTGGCTAGAATAGCTGATCAGCTTGAAGCTATAGCAGGTTAAACACCACCAGAACCAGAAAGCACAACTTCCCAGCAGGACCTAATATGTTTGAAGCCATCTTAGGTTCTATTTTTACTTATTAAATATATTATTTCTTTATTATAGAAGTTTTTAAGTACTTACAGTGCCAAATTTTTTCTCAAGATCATTATCAATAGCTGTAACTGCTGCACCACTCTGGCAAGAGTTAATGATTGATATAGTTTCTATGTCTTTAAGATATTTATTTAATATTTCTTTGTATTTATCCTCGCTAAGACCTTTACCTTTACTAACATTATCAAGTCCAAAATTATATAGCATACTACCTTCTTTGCTCTTATTTTTGCTATTAATTCCTTTTTGATATTCAGGTTCTGTTTCGCCTATTTGTTTCCCTCTCTCATCTACATTTATAATTTTTGTTACACCACCATGTCCACTATACAAAATATATAACTTCCTACCATTAGCACGGCAGCTGTCAGCCTTTGCAGCAACTGCATTTTCTAGTTGTTTTAAATTTGGGTTATTTAATGTTTCAAACTCTTTACATTTATCCTTATAAGCATTTGTTATTGATTCTTTAAGTAACAAGCCTTCATATTTAAATCGATTTCCATTTTCATCTTTATTAATCTCGGAACTAGGGCTACCAGTTATCATAATTACCTCAAAGTCTTTATTGGGATCATCTTTAGTTGATTTTCCACTTAACCTATATAAAGGATCTTCATTATTTTTACTCTTACCTAATTCTAATTCCTTTGTAACTTTTATAAGAGCAGTCTCTATTGATATTTTTCCACCTCCATTTTTAATTTCTTGAGCCAAAGTATGTGTATAATCCTTATGGACTTTTGAGTAATTACCCTTTAGGTTTTCCAGATACTTTTCATATTTAGTAATATCTGCCTCTTTACCATTTTCTCCTTTAATCAAAAAGCTTTTAGATTTACCGTCTTGAAGAGTAGTAGTAAAAACACTGTGCTTATCTGGATATTGATTCTCTCCGCTATCTCGCAAAGAAAGAATGCTTTGGCGAGAATATATTTCATGTATGTTAGAAGATTGGTCTGGTAATGGTATAGTTGGGGGCTTTGGTTTGGGTAGTGGTTCTGCTTGAGCTTGTGGTGTAGCTGAAGGCTTTGGTTTGGGTAGCGGCTCTGCTTGAGCTTGTGGTGTAGCTGAAGGCTTTGGCTTAGGTGGTGGCTCTCCTTGAACAGCAGCTAATCCTGATTTATTGCCAGTTAATATTTCCATGGTCTCTTTCATGTAATCATACCTGGTAATAAGCTTTCCACCCACATTGACTTTATCCTGCTCTTTCTTACTGGCATATGGCTCAGGATATGCAAATGCAAGCAAGTCTTTATATGAAATACTGCTCTCCGCTAATTTTTTATTGCTTCCAGAATCATTGGAGCCATATTTAATTCTTTCAAAAATACTTCCTTCTTTTCCTATACCTTTTTCTAACTCTTTAAGAAATTTAATAGTAGTTTCTATATTTTTCTTACTTAAAAGCGGGTTAGTGCCTTCACTGCTATGGAGTCCGTTTTTTAAAATTCCTAATGAAGCAAGGGATAATCTTTCATCATTGGATAAATCATCATATTTAAATCCTTCTTTATTTCCTTGTTGCTCTTGTATCTTTTCAAGTATCTTAATTGCT
>JAHFBD010000128.1 GCA_023250175.1 Candidatus Melainabacteria bacterium | reverse complement strand
CTTCTTTAAAATTTGTGGTGCAGGATATAGAGGCTATATATGACTATCTTATAAAACGAGGTTATAAAGCACAAGATATATCAGTGTATGGAACTTCGTTGGGAGGAGCTCTTGCCCTTGAGCTTGCATCAAGAAAGCCATTAAAATCTGTAGCAATTCAAACAACTTTCACTTCCTTGAGAGATTCTGCTAAGATTCTTTATCCTTTTATTCCTCCAAATCTTATAAGAGATGATATTTTAAATTCCAAGGAATTAATAAAAAAAGTCAAATGTCCTATATTAATAGTTCATGGCACAGAGGATATTATTATTCCACTTGAGCATTCTAAAAAACTATATAAACTTGCAAATAAACCTAAAAAGCTTTTAATTTTAAAAGGTGGAGATCATTTTGATATAGATAAGCTTCTTGATAAGAAATTCTATGATATTTTAAAAGCTTTTTTCCTTTAAACTAATGAAACGTTAATTGTTAGTAAATATAAAAACTAGGGAATAATCTATTAACGGAGATATAAAATTTAACTTTTATAGGGATGCAAGCATTTTTATTATGGGCATAAGCTATATAGTTAAGTTAACAATGAGGTTAGCATGAATTTACTTTATTTATTTTTTAGGGATGAAGAAGGTGCAGCGATAGCAGAGTATTCTATGTTATTAGGGTTAGTTATGGTAGCTGTGGTTTCAATGTTTACCTCATTTGGTACAAGAATTTCATCTGCAGTTTCTAAAGCAAGTGCAAAACTAATAACTTAATTACAAATCGAACAACTTTTATTTATTCCACTAATTTTAAACTCATAAAAAAAACTGTCTAAAGCATTATACTTTAAGACTCTGTTTGTAAGTGGTTTTCCAATGTCTAAGATTAGTTTAATTGTTTCAGTTGCCTGTAATGTGCTTAAAACTCCAACACAAGGACCCAAGACACCAAGGTCTTTGCAGCTTTGCATTTGATCTTGTGGTTGTTTGTCTGGGAAATAACATCTAAGACATGCTGATTTTGTTGGGATGATGGTTAATATCTGTCCTTCAAAGCCGATTACACCAGCATGTATAAGTCTTTTATTTAATAAAACACAGTGATCATTTACTAAAAACTTATCATTGAAGTTATCTAATCCATCCACGATAATTTCAAAATCATTAAAGATATCTTTTATATTGTTTTTGTCTAGCTTGGTATTAAAGTCTATTACTTTTGTGTCGGGATTTAATTTATTGATTTTTTCTTTTGCTGATGTTACTTTTGGTTTTTCTAAATCAGAAGTGTCATGAATTATTTGTCTGTGAAGGTTTGATAGACTAACCGTATCAAAATCTATAATCCCAATTGTTCCAATACCACTTGCTGCAAGGTATAGAAGAGTAGCTGAACCTAATCCTCCAGCACCGACAACAAGTACTTTGCTGTTAAGAAGTTTTTCCTGACCAATAAGTCCAATGTTAGATAAAACTATTTGTCTTGAGTAATGTTCTAGTTGTTTTTCTGTCAGCATGTCATGGTAATTATAGCCTAGGAGCTTAGTTCTATTGATGTTGAATTAAAATAATCTCAATATGGATAGCATAAACGGTTATCCCTTTAGCTTTTTATTCTCTTGTTAATCATGTTAATTCCAGGAAAAAACTTGCATGTGGTATCCCTAAATCTTTCCTAACAGAATACTTTTCTAACGATAATTTCAGTAGAGCAAATTATCTTGTGGGTTCAAGTTTTTGCTTTACTGGGTAACTTGTGAAAAATATTATTCATATCACGATATGTTTGTGTATTGCTTTAGCTACAAATATGCTTAGCAACAATTATGTATTTGCTGAAGAAAAAATAGATGCAGATACTACTACCACCACTACGATTGATGAACCAGAAGAAGGACCTACAGAAATTATTGGTGCTGAAGATACGATAGCTGATGGTTAATGGCTAATGATTAAATATCAATATTGACAGCATCGACTGGACATGCAGGAACACACATTTCACAGACAGTGCATTTTGGTTCTATAAATTGAAGATGAAAATCTTTATCTAATTTTAAAGCTCCAGCAAGACAGACAGATATACAAACCCCACAATGTGTACATTTATCCATATTAAAAATGACTTTTCTGGCTATTTCTGTAACTTCAATACCGTATCCTTTTATTCTTTCAATTGCTTCATCAAGCTTTTCAGGAAGTCCTGTCATTTCAATTACTAATTTTCCTGATTCTTCCGGTGCAATTTCAGCTCTTAAGATATTGCTTGCAATATCATATTCTTTTGCAAGTATATAAGTAATTGGTGTTTGTAAAACATTTGGAGGGAAATCTAAAACAACTCTTTTTTTTGTTCTTGTAACTGAATCATTGGTTGTAATATTAACAACTTGTACATCTTTACTTTTTTTTTGTTTTTTACTTGTCATGATTTAATTTTAAAACATATTCTTTGGTAATGTTCTCCAGGATATTGATAAAAGTAAAAACATTGAAAACAAATCCACAAGCAAAGCCGTGCCACCATAACTTAGCAATGGTAGTGGGACCCCTGTAATTGGCATTATACCTATAGTCATTCCAATATTAATAAAAATATGGAATGAAAAAAAAGAAAATATTCCAACTGCAATTAAGCTTGCAAATCTGTTGTTTGAGCTTCTTGCTATGTATAATGTTCTGCATAAGACAATTGCAAATAATATGATTATAAAGACTGAACCAATAAAACCAAATTCTTCACCAACAGTAGAAAAAATAAAATCAGTGTGTTGGGCTGGTACGTAGTTTCCTTTTGTTAAACGACCATGTAACCAACCATACCCCCAGAATCCACCATTTCCAATTGCTAAGATGCTTTGAATAATATGATAACCAGCACCCTGCGGATCGCTTTCCGGATTTAAAAATATTGTTAGTCGTTGCTGCTGATATGTGTGTAGAAGATTCCAGAGAATAGGGCGTATAAATCCTATGGCAAAATTGAAAGAGATTAATAATGATAGAGCTAGAACTATCCATGGAGATTCCCATGGCTTATAGTTTATTATTAGCCAGATAAGTAAAAGTACTAAGAACAATAAAAAAGGTTGAGTTATTATCAATTCAATAATTCTATTTTTAATAAAAATGCTTCCAAAATTAAATACAGGAGGACCAGTAGCATTGCATATTAAGCTAATTAAGGGTGAAACTAAAACTAATAAATGAGTAACAGTGGCTCCTCCCCAAAATGCCATGCCAAGAAAGATTGCTATATATGCAAGAGATGTGCCTAAGTCAGGCTGTTTGAAAATTAATAAAAATGGCAGCGCAATTATTAGGGTGGAGAGAACAATATCAAAATAGTTTTTTATTGGGTGTTTTGTAAACCAGGCTGCCAATGTAAAAATAATTGCAATCTTTGCAATTTCAGAAGGTTGAATTTTAATTATCCCTATATCTATCCATCTTTGAGCACCCATACTTGTAGCTCCTTTTACAAGAACTATAAGCAGTAAGATGACATTAAAAAAATATACCCAGGTTACAGAGGACTGCCAAAATCGAATCCTAATCAATAATCCTAAAGCACCAAGAAAAAAAGCAGGGATTAAGAATGTTGCTTGACGTAGAAGAAAATCTCCATTAGCAGCACTTTTGAGAACTAGTAAGTTAAATATTAAAAGTATTAAAACAGGACCTAAAATATACCAATCCAAATCTAATAAGTCAGACCAGCGCCTGATTGAAAAATCTCTTTCTTCTACTAATCTCATAAGTCATTTGCTTAGAAAGCTTATGCTAATTATATTCATTATAAGATAGCAGTTACCCATTTGTAGCAGCTTCTTTTTGTTTGATTTCTTTTAAGCTTAAGCTAAGTCTATGTTCATTAGGCGCGAAACGTTTAACAAACACTTCAATTTCTTCACCAACCTTTAAATAATCTTCTACTTTTGGGGTATTAGATTCGTCAGTAATTTCTGCTCTTGGTAAAAGTCCTTCTACTCCAGGTGCTACTTCTATAAAAGCTCCAAAGTTTGCAACTTTGCTTACAGTGCCTTTAATAAGTTCATTTTCTTTTACTTTACCTTCAAGTTCAACCCAAGGATCGTTTTGTAGTCTCTTTAAACTTAGGCTAATTCTGCTGGTATCTCTATCTATTTTTAAAACTTTTAATTCAAGATGTTGACCTACCTTCAGTATTTCCTGAGGGTTTGTAACTCTTTGCCATGAAAATTCGGAAATTGGTAAAAGTCCATCAATTCCACCCAAGTCAATAAATGCACCGAAGTCTGTAACTCTTACAACCTCACCATTGATGACTTGTCCAAGCTCTAGACTTTGCATTGTTTTTTCACGAAGACCAGCTTTTTCATCCTGAACTGCTAACTTCTGAGAAAAAATTAGTTTATTTTTTCTTTGATCAATTTCTAGAATCTTGACGTTAATATTATTTCCTACTTGATTATCTTGTTGAGGATTTCTTGATCTAAGCTGACTAGTAGGGACAAAGCCTCTAATGCCAGCAAACTCAACAATAAGTCCACCTTTTACAATTGATGCAATAACTCCAATTATGGTCTCATTTGTACGTTTTGCTTCTTCTAATTTTGCCCAGCCCTGTGCCTGGTTTATTTTCTTTAAGGAGAGAATTAATTTTTCTTCTTCTGATTCATCTCTTAAAATATAGAAATCATGCTCTTCGCCAATTTTTATTAATTCTTCAATCTTTACTTTTTTAGGTCTATTTGTAAGCTCTTTATATGGTAAGAATGCTTCTGTTTTGCCACCGATATCAACTAAGGCACCATCTTTTTCTAAGTGAATTACGGTTCCTTTAATTATGTCACCTTGATTAAATTTTAAGCTATATTTTCCCTCTTTTAAAAGTTTTTCAAACTCTGATGCTTTATCTAACATGTTTATTTGTTTTATTCTCCTTTTCTGCTACCATCTAGTGGTTTGCAAGTACTCAATTATAACCTATTAAATATAACTCAATTAAAAGACTTTACTTGCTTTCTAAGGTCTTTCGTAAAGTAGCTTCTCCACTAAATGCGTAAATCGGAGTCTTTTTTTCATATACAGTTGTTTGAAAAATAGTAAGAAGCTCATTATCATTAACCCTAAAGATTTTTCCTCTTATAACTTCAACCCATTCTTTTGTAATGGCTTTTGTCCAGTAGTTTATTTGTTTATCTTTATCAAGATGCTCTATATTGACAGGATCGTAGTTTATATCTGCTTGGGCAATTTCAATTCTAGAGAGTTTATCTTTTAGTGAATTGCTTACAGTATTAAGTCTTAAATAAATATTATAAGGTCCAAATGCGATTAATTTATGAATATATGATGTTTTAAGATTAGGATTTATCCACACGATGGATTCCTTATCCAGATTGTATTTGCCATGCCATAGTCCCCGTAAGTTTTTTATAGGTCCCAATTCACTATACTTTGTTAGATCTGTATTAGTGAAAAAGTCCTTGGGATTTGGGTTTTCATTGTAGTTAACTTTAACCTTGATTTTACTTTCTAAGGTTTTTAGGTCTTGGTAACTAATTCCTTTGTAAGAGGCTCCTAAAGCACTGAAAATCAATAAAGCAATGATAAAAAGTGGGTAATACATAACAAGATAGATTAAAAAAATTTAATTTTGGAGGCTATTTTCTTTAATTAACCTTAATAACATTTAATCATAATTCTTTTTATTGTAGGGGTGTCCCTGATAGCAATCCCTGTATTTTGTCTAAAACATAACTATAAATAAGGAAAATTTTATAAAAAAAGGAGTGAATTTATGTTTCAGATAAGTACAGCCCTAATTGCTTTAAATGCTTCTTTAAACAATCAGAATACATATCAAATTTTGAATAATGCAAGGGTACAAGTTATTAATAAATCATCTATTAATACTAAAGAAAGTGTTGTAGCGGAGTTAGAAAATCTTAAACCTAGTTTGTTGATTATTTCATCTTTGTTGCCAGGTGTAATTGATTTACTGGAGGTAATATCTAAGACAAAACAAATATCACCAAGAACTAAAATAATTTTGACAATTAGTGAAAATGATAAAACACGGATATTGAATTATTTTCTAAGTGGGGTTAATGCAATAGTCTATTCAGAAAATATATTTGAGGTACTTGAGCAAGCTATTCATCAGGTTAATAAAGGTAATTTGTTTATTTGTGGGACAACAACATATGGACTAAGAACTTTATTACAAGCTCAACAAAATGATGGTATAAAATCTGATGCTGGGTTACTAGGGTTATTAACGGAGAGAGAAGTCGAAGTTCTTGGATCACTAACTCAGGGAATTAATTACAAGCAAATTTCAAAAATTTTATTTATCAGTGAGTCAACTGTAAAAACTCATATTAATAATATATTTACTAAGCTAAATGTTAATGATCGTACACAAGCTGTTTTGTATGCTTTACGTCATGGCATAGAGAGCTTATCAAAAAAGCCACATCAGGTGCTGAAAAATCTTATCAATGAAACTGTTCAGAAATAAAAATAATAGGTTAGTATAATATTTACTGCATTTAAGTTGTAGTAAATATGAATAAAAGAAGAGTAGTTATTACAGGAATTGGCCCAGTAACTTGTATAGGTATTGGGAAAGAAAAGTATTGGGAGAGTTTATCTCTTGGGAAAAGTGGTATTGCAACATTAACAAATGCTCACCAAGAAGAGTGGCAAGTTGTTGATGTAAGAATTGGTGGGGAAGTAAAAAACTTTTCTATTGAAAATTATTTTAATGATCC
>JAHFBD010000127.1 GCA_023250175.1 Candidatus Melainabacteria bacterium | reverse complement strand
AATTAGCTTTTCCTATAAATGCAGCAGTTCGATTCTTGGATAATGATTCGGATTGTGTTTGTGGTGGAATTTGTCCTAGTGGAACAACATGTAGAGAAATAAATGATATGTATTCAAATGGTGAGAGTGTGGGACAAAAAGCAAAAAAAACTTTAATACAAATATGTGGATGTGTGTCAGATATAGAATCAAATGCAGTAAATGATAAGACTGATGAAAAGAATATAGAAGAAAACGATATTGATACTACTGATAATCAAGGGGTATAAAGTTACTATTATATAAGTTTAGACAAGCTAAACTTTCCCGCTACCAATTCCTTTCACCTGATCGGATTTGCTGGATAAACCAGACAAATCCTTTTATTATTAAGTTAAACAAGCTAAACTTTCCTGCTACCAATTCCTTTCACCTGATCGGATTTGCTGGATAAACCAGACAAATCTTTTTATTATATAAGTTTAGACAAACTGAACTTTAGTTATTTGTTGAGAATATAGGCAACAGTATTATAAATATGTAGAAGCATTAAGCAGTATTTATTTACTAGAGTAAGTTTTTTCTTAAAGTGGAATATTAAAGATAACTCTTAGTAGTGGTTTTATATGAAAGGAAAAGATATGCAAAAGGCATTATTTGTATCAGCGTTTGCACTTTTTTATGTTGTAGATTTTGCGAATATAGTAGGTGTAAATTTAATGTCTATTCGTGACAGTATTTTATTTGGTGGTAGTGCACGTCAGCACCAGCGTGTGGTGCTTAAAGTAAGGTCAATGCCTCAACATGCTTTTGAAGAAGTTGTAAGTGATCTTGCTGGCAGTGCAATAGCAGATGATAAGCCTGTCGTTTCTGATTGTAATGCAGAGGGTAATATTGTAACCGTAAGTTTTTCTGATGGGGTTACTAAAAGCTTTACCTGTGAAAGTGGTACTAATGGGTGTTGTTTAAGTGCAGAAGATAATGCGCCTGGCTGTGTACAGAATCTTTCATGTCATAGAATAGCTACAGTGGATTAATAGAAAACTTTTAATTCTTTTTCCATTTTTCTTTGTACTTTATTTAGTACTTCTTTAGGAGTTGTTTGTAATCTCATGACAGATTCAAAAGCTCTTCGTAATTCCCTTGCATATAGCTGGTAAAACGTAGTTTGTGGGAAAAAGGTAGCATCTGGACTTTTTGCTAAATCTATAAAAACTTTTATATATGGATGTGGATGCTTTTTTATAAAATCCTCTCTATCTGAATAAACCAGGGGTGAAAATTTCCCTTGTAAAGCACAAAGCTCTTCTATATTTTCAGGTTTCAAAAGCCAGCTTATAAATTCAAATGCTTCTTTAGGATGTTTTGATCCTTTTGGTATTAAAATACAATCACAATCAACAACGGTTATTAGTTTTTTATCTTTATTTGGTGCAGGTGCTGCTCCCCATTTCATTTTTGGGGCAAAGCGAGGTATGAAATTTCCTTCCCAGACACCATTTATTTCAAATGCAATTTTACCAGTATAAAAAGGGTTACTGGGACCCTGATAGTTTCCAAACTCTTCTTGAAATGTTTGAACGTTTTCTCCACCAAGTTCTTTTACATAACTTTGAGCCCATTCCCAGGCTTTTATATTTTTATCATTATTTGCTGTAATATTCCCAGATTCAGTATCTCCCCAACTTCCACCAAATAATATTCCATAAAACCCAAATGCCCACATTGGCCAGCTAGGTAAGAATCCTAACTGGGTAATTTTTCCATTCTCTTTCCTTTTTGTTAGCTTATTAGAATATTCTTTTAATTCTTCTAAAGTTTTAGGGGGGCTTTCAGGATCTAAGCCTGCAGCTTTAAATAAGTCTTTATTCCAATACAATGCAGTAGCCGTAGGTGTAGTAGGCAGTGCCCAGGTATGTCCATGAAATGTTAACATCTTCCAAAAGGCTGGCATGAAAATGTTTTGAGTTATCATATTTTCTTCACAATACTTATCGAGTGGAATCACAGCATTTCTGTTTGCTAGTTCTGGGACCCAGGCAGCAATTAGGCTTACTACATCAGGTGGTGTGCCACCTATTATTGAAAGCAATGTTTTTTTTCTAGGCTCTGAAATCGTAAGCATTTTTACTTTAATGTTTGAATGAGTTTTATTGAATCTTTCTACTAATTTTTCAATTGCTTTACCTTCAAACCCAGTCCAGTATTGCCAGTATGTAATTTCAATTGGAGATTTTGATGTGGATAGATTCTTGCTAGTTAGAGAACAACCAGAAAGAATTAAACTAATTAATAATAAAGAAAAGATTTTTTTCATTTTAGATATTAACAAAGGTATTTAATCTGAATTGTAGTGCCTCAAGAATATGTTCATCTTTAATGATATCTGAACTACCCAAATCTGCAATTGTTCTTGAAACTTTTAATACTCGATCATAACTTCTTCCTGTTAAAGCAAATGTTTTAATTGCATCTTTTAAAATACTTTCAGCACCTTTATCTATAGTGCAAAAATAATTAACCTCTTTACTTGTAAGATTTGCATTTGATTGTATTGTAGAGTTTTTATATTTTTTGTATCTCAATAATTGTATTTCTCTGGCTTTAATTATTCTTTCTTTTATTTCTTTTGAGCTTTCTGTTTGATATTTGGTTAGAAGCTCATTTTCTGTTAATCGCTTTACCTCTACTTGTAAGTCAATTCTATCTAAAATAGGACCAGAAATTTTGCCTAAATATTTTTTTATACTTTTTATGTTACAGATGCATTTCTTTATAGGATCTCCCAAATATCCACATGGACAGGGGTTACAAGCCGATATAAGAGTGAAGTTACAGGGAAATGTACAGCTTTTTCTTGAACGTGAGATAGTAATTTCTTTTAGTTCTAGTGCTTGTCTTAGGCTGTCTAAAACTTGTTTTTGAAATTCTGTTAATTCATCTAAAAATAAAACACCATGATGTGCTAAGGAAATTTCCCCGGGCTGTGGAATTGGACCTCCTCCAATTAGTCCAGCAGTGCTTGTATTATGATGTGGTGCTCTAAAAGGTCTATTTAAAATCAAAGACTTTTCTTTGTTTAATTTTCCACATGCTGAGTATATTTGTGTGACATCTATTTGTTCATCATATGTTAATGGTGGCAAGATAGTGGATAGTCTTTGAGCAAGCATAGATTTTCCACTTCCGGGTGGTCCTATCATTAAGATATGATGCTGACCACTTGCAGATATTTCAAAAGCTCTTTTTGCTAGTGCTTGTCCTTTAACATCACAGAAATCAAGATTTGAATAATTATTTTTGTTTTGAATTTCATTAAGAGGCTTTTTTCTATAAGGTTCTATAGTTTTGATATTGTTAATTGTATAAATTGATTCACTTAAACTGCTTATGGGGAAGAGATCGATTCCTTCTATTAAAGAAGCTTCCTGGATGTTTTCTTTTGGTAATAAAACCCCTTTTGCATTTTTGTTTTTTGCAAGGATTATAAAAGATAAAACACCATTTACAGGACGGACTATACCGGATAGTCCTAATTCACCGATGATATAAAGATTTGAAAGGTTTGTACTATTTATAATTTCATTTCCTGCAAGAAGTCCAATAGCTATTGGTAAATCATATGTGGGACCAGCTTTTTTTGTATCTGCAGGGGCTAAATTAACAATGATTTTTTTATTTGGAAATTCCAACCCACTTGATTTTATTGCAGCTTTTACTCTTTCGCGTGATTCATTTATTGCAGTATCTGGTAGTCCGACAAGTATAAAATTTGGTAAACCACCAGAAATATCTACTTCTATTTCTACAGGATAGGCTTGTACACCGATTAACCCACAGGAATTAACCTTAGCAAACATGTTCTTTGTTTGAGGCTCAATGATTTCTATATCTTCTAGTGTTTCCATTTAATGTTTTGTTTCTACCTACCGCTCGTTTCGCACTAATGCTCAACTCGCTCTTCTTTACATGGTGCTTTTGGGTGAATAAATCACACAAAAAGCTTATTTATGATCTTATACATTATAGATAGGCAGTAACAATGTTTTATTAAAACAGAAATATTTTTGAAATACTGTAACTGTGGGTTTCAAATACTTGATTTAAAAATAATTTAATAATTTTGAAACTGTGGGTTACAGTATTTAAGATTTGTATTGGATATACTTTGTTTCTAATATTATGAAGCTTACTAAAGAACAAATAGACAGACTTTATTTAGTGTTAAATATTTTATGTGATGATAGTGCAGATGTCTTCAGTGTTAAGTTTATGGGTGGTGATATAATCATAAATGCTGAACCAATTAAAGGTGAGATAGAGAATAGAGCCTGGAGAATAACACCAGAAGGTGAAGTGATTGATAGCTGGAGTTTCTTTCATGAATAGCATAAAAAAAATCCCAAATAAAAAACTGATTAAACTATTGCATAGCAATGATGATATGGATGCATTAGAAGAGACTGCTAGAAGAATAAAATTAGGCTTAATACCTCTAGCCATTGTTGATTTTTCTAAGCTCTCAAATAAAAAATTGAAACGTATAGAAACTTTAACTCTTTGTGATTGGGCAACAGAGGAATTATGTAAGAGAATGCAGGATGGTAGGATTCCTACTAAAGTCGTAACTTTGGATGAGATAAAAAAATATTATAGTCAAGCAGGCTAGCTAAGTTTAAATGCCCATGGTAAAAGTTCTTCTATAGTAGTGACACCCATATTATCAATGATAATTTTTGTAGTGGGATCACAATAATCTGAAATTAACTGTAAAGTATCTCCGGGAGGATATTTTACAAAAGGAAATGCGAAAATAACTGCTTTTATTTTGTTTTTTGCTTTTATGTGTCCTTTTGCTGTGTATACTCCAAATACTGATTTTATGGGTTCTACTGAACATCCAAAAGATGCACTGTCTAATGTACAGGCTGAATAAATTTCTCTTGTATTTTCTACAAGAAGAGATACGCCATATTTTTCCTTTGAGTATGGTACATGTGTATTATGAAGAGCATTTCGTGCAAGGTCTAAAGCATCCATTTCTTCTATCGTTAATGTTTTTAATTTGTTAGTATCTAAAATTGGGTGAGGTAATAGTTCTTTAGGAGTAAATGTTCTATCTATACCATCAATTAAAATCATTCCTTTATGATCTACTTTTTGTAAGATGATTTCTCTACAGGCTCCACAAGGAGTAAAAAAACTAATCTCATTTTTAGTGTTTGCAAACTTATCTTTTGCTTTTGGAATACTTACGGCTACTGCAAGAAATTTTTTATAACCAGCAGTGATACCGCTAAAGATTGCATTTCTTTCAGCACAAAGACTTAATGAAACAGTTGGTTCTACATTTGTGCCAGAAAAAACTTTTAAATTTTTACTTTGGTCAATACCTACTACTACAGCACCTACTGGGAATTGACTATAAGGTGACCATGAATTTGCTGATACTTCTTTTGCTAAATATCTTAAATTATCAAAAGATAGATTGGAATTGTTAAGTAAGTCCTCAATTTCTTTACTTGAATGTATTGTTTCACTACCTGCCATTGAGTAAATTAATAAAAATCTGTTAGAATCCTTGTGTTATACGTTAGCATAAAAGAGAAGGTTAGAGTAAGGAAGATTATAAATGATATCAGTTAATGATTTTAGAACAGGATTAACTATTCTTTGGAATGGAAACATTTGGACAGTCCTAGAGTTTTTACATGTTAAGCCAGGAAAGGGTGCTGCATTTGTTCGGGCCAAGCTAAAAAATGTTGAAAAAGGTAGCGTAATTGAAACTACTTTTAGAGGGGGAGAAAAGTTACCGCTTGCTAATGTGGAAAAGAAAGAAATGCAATATCTATATAAAACTGGAGATAGAATTACATTCATGGATAATCAAAGCTATGAACAATTAGAAGTTGGTGAAGAGCAAGTAGGAGAGCAAGTTAAGTATTTAAAAGAAGGCACAAATGTAATGGTACTGTTTTTTGATGAAAAGATAATAGGAATGGATATACCAGCGCATGTTGAGTTAAAAGTGACTGATACTCCGCCAAGCCATAGGGGTGATACTGCTGCAGGAAGTAATAAGCCGGCGACTTTAGAAACAGGTGCACAAGTGCAAGTTCCATTTTTTGTAAATATTGGAGACCTTGTCAGAATTGATACTAGAAACAATCAATATGTTGATAGGGTAAAAGCATAAAGCATAAAATATGAATAGAGCTATCTTGTTCAACTTTTTATGTGAAAATATGAAAATTAAATAATGAAGATTCCGTGGGAGCAAATTGAAGAGTTAACAAAGTACCTTAAAGAAAAAGGGCTTACTGAAATATCTATTGAAACCCAAGAAGGAAAGATTACTGTAAAAAAAGATATTCAAGGAGTTGTTACATCATCGGTTGCTCCACCAGTTATTGAGGCTCAAAAAAAACTGAAAACAAATGTAGAGGAAGGTAAAAAATCTAATTTAATAGAAGTTTCTGCGCCTATGGTTGGTACTTTTTATGCAGCCTCATCTCCTGGTTCTGAACCCTTTGTACAAGTTGGCTCTAAAGTTAATCCAGGTACAGTACTTTGTATTATTGAAGCTATGAAAATAATGAATGAATTGCCATGTGAAGCAAGTGGGACAGTTTCTGAAATTCTTGTTAAGGATGGTCAGATTGTGGAATTTGGTCAGCCTCTTATGAGGCTCACTCCAGCTTAAAAAGTAAGATGAGTTTGTTGTTCTAAAAAATTTGGAGGTTGGTGGGGGGAATTTATATGAATAAAAAAATATTT